>NZ_JBAPTY010000419.1:0-9271 GCF_049282395.1 Halobacillus sp.
ACAATGTCTGCTCCTAAGTCCAGCGGCTGCTGGAGGTAAGGCGTTAAGAATGTATTATCGACAATGAGCAGGAGGTTGTGCTTCTTAGCAATTTTTGAAACTTCTTCAATATCCACTTCCTGCAGCAGCGGATTGGTCGGAGTTTCAAGAAAGATCGCTTTTGTTTTCTCAGTAATGACACTCTCAACATCCGTGAAATCAGAGTAGGTTGAATGGATCTGGTAAGCATCTGCATAATGTTCGAGTAAACGGTACGTGCCGCCGTAGATATCTTCCGCAACGATCAATTCTTCATTTGCACGAAACAGGGAAAGGATCAACTGGATCGCTGCCATTCCTGAGCTGCAGGCGAAGGCTTGATCGCCGTTTTCAAGCTGGGCCATGCCTTCTTCGAGAAGGTGGCGGGTCGGGTTTTTGGTGCGGGTATAATCATATCCGGTGGATACCCCGAGTGATTTGTGCTGATAAGCGGTAGATAAATAAATGGGCGGATTCACAGCCCCTGTTTCTTCATCACTGTTATTACCTAGCTGGGCTAAAATGGTTTCAATCCTGTTCCGTGCCATGGTGATCATCTCCTTCGTAAAAAAATGGATATAAAAAAAAGGACCTCCTTGAAGAAGAAGGTCCTTTATGTATAAAGAGTCTCCTTATCTTCAAGGTATAACTACTACCTTCTGGATTTAGCACCGTGCCAATGGCTGGTTGCTGAGGTATCAAAGGGCCAGTCCCTACACCTCTCTGGATAAGTTTTATTATTATGTAATTTTTGGAAAAGCAACTGTTGAACACTTTACATGAAAGGTATGCTTAAATCAAGAATGATATTAAAAATTACTAAAAATTTCTTTCAAAAATTAGGAGGTTATCATATCGCTTGCGATTTACAATACAGGAAAATAATTTAAGAATCAAGAGAGTTTTCAGAAAAAATTCATTTTTCTAAAACTACTAACTTAATCTGAAAAGATCATTTAACCCCCCAGTCACATTAAATGACAGGGGGGAATTGAACTTATGCATATTGCTGAAGCTGTTTATACATTTGTTCGCCTTCTTTGTTCAGGACGTTACCTTTCCCGTGACATTTCGAGCATTCCTTCACATAACTGGTTTCTTCGATGGCCATCTTCCAGGCTAGTGTTTCATTGGCATAGTTTACACGCTGGTAATGGTCCACAATTAAATTGGCTTTTCCATCATCATATTCCTTATACTTTCCAGATCCGTGACAGAGAGGGCATACATTATATAGAGTACTCACCGATTGAGTTTGCATTACGCTCACTTCCTTATAGTTTATTATTATAAATTATGATTGATTTTACGTAATATTCAGTCTATTTGCAAGTTAATTTTCTGTTTTTTCTAAATATAAATAAGAAAAAAAGTCATAAGAGTGGATAGAATAAGGGTTCAGGGCATTTGTTAAGATATTGTGAACGTGTGTAGGAAAGGAGAGGATATAGTTTATATAAGTGTTAAATAGTCATTAAGAATCCCCAATTGACGGGGTACTGTGATTTTTATTTAGCTGATAATTCAGCTTCTGTAACCCATTTATGATTGATCACTTCTTGTCAGCTGTCCCTGTCTGTGTGATTTTTCGGTAGATTCCACTTAGGTTTTAGCTCCATTCATCGTGAGTGTATCCTGAGGTTTTTTACAAATGGATGTGTTAGATATCGTTGTTGTTTTATCCAGAAAGGCTGCCTAAAGAGGCGGATTGTTGAAGACTTGCTTACTGAGAGATAGAACGATCGAAGTTCAGGTGGGGGCGGCCTAATAGAGTAGATTCACGGCGCAATTGCCATAATAAAAAGCCACCGGTACTGTATCCCCGATGGCTAATATACGTAAATCTATTTATTTGCCGATGAACATTTGTGTCCAGTAATTTCCCTCTTCTACATAACCGACACCGATATGAGTAAAGTTCGGATTCATGATGTTTTTACGGTGACCTTCACTATTCATCCAGCCTTGGACTACTTGCTCAGGAGAAGTGTGGCCCCTAGCGATATTTTCACCAGCCGTACGGTAGTCGATGCCATATTCGCTTAACATATCAAACGGAGATCCGTAGGTTGGGCTTGTGTGGGAAAAGTAGTTATTTTTCTGCATATCAAGAGACTTGTCTCCCGCCACGGCACTTAACTCTGTATCAAGTTCGAGAGGCTCCAGCCCCTGCTTCGCACGTTCCTGGTTGGTCAGTTCGACGACTTGCTGTTCAAAATCTGAGATTTCAGATTGATCGGCTTGATCTGTCGTGTTTTCTTGAGGAACGGCCTGTTCGGACGGCTGCTCCTGCTGTTCAGGCTGAGCTTCAGGTGCTTGCTGAGTAGGTTCTGCTGGTACTTCTTTCACCGGTTGTTCCTGAACGGGAGCCTTTGGCTGTTCAGATTTCTGTTCAGGCTGAACCTGTTGGAATTTCTTTAGGAAAGACTGAATATCTTCTTGCTGGATATTTTGACTTCTCAAGGCCTCTTCATTTTGTTGAACACAGTTCACCACATATTCTATATGAACATTTCCTTGCTGGAATTTATGAGACTCGCTGTCTCCTGAAGATGCGAGAGATGTTGCTGGAGAAGCTAGTAATGATAGTACAAGAGCTCCTGATAGGATCAATGATTTGCCTTTCATGTTCGAATTCCTCCTTGAAAGTTATGTTTTTGGAACAATTTCATCCTATCATCTTGTTTTTGTAATAATATTGGATTTTTTTAGTAAGAAAGAGGCGAACCTTACTCTGAAAATCTCTTAGGGAAAATTATCGCTTCGGCGAAAGCAGATAGATCTTTAATTTTCGGGAAATTTATGTACTACTATGAAAATAGTAAAAGAAATCTTTTATTGGAATTTTTATCATTTAGTAGTATAAATTAGCGGAAAAAGACGGTTGACAGGGGGCTTATATCCTGATGATTTTTACAAATATGTCTCGGATATTACAAACCTGAACGGCTGAAAATCTTAAGAATATCTGCCTAAATAAAAGGGAACGGATGAGGAGAAAGGATGAGACAGATGAAATTAAAAGGAAAAATAGCACTAGTTACAGGCGGATCAAGAGGCCTGGGGAAAGTCATCAGTAAACATCTTGCTGCTGAAGGAGCACGAGTGGTGGTGAACTACGGAAGAAATCCGGACCCGGCCAATGAAACCGTGGAAGAAATAAGGGGAAAAGACGGAGAAGCCATCGCTGTACAGGCTGATATAACCGATGAAGAGTCCGTGGACGAGCTCGTTCGTAAGGTTCAAGAATCCTATGGTGAGAATATAGATATTGTGGTTAACAATGCTTCGGGGCCTCAGCCGGAGTACTCCCTTGAGGAAAATACATGGGAAACGTATATGGATCAGCTTCAGTTTTTTGTTAAAGCGCCATTAATTCTAACAAAAGCGGTTATGCCAGGCATGAAGGAGAAACAATACGGCCGTATTATTAATATTGGCAGTGAAGTTGTACAGCTTGGAAATGCCAATTTCTCAAACTATGTAACAGCTAAATCAGCGATGATTGGCATGACCCGTTCCTGGGCAAATGAACTTGGACCTCACGGTATTAATGTGAACCTTGTCAATCCAGGTTTTATTCCAGTAGAGAGACATGGAGAGGTAGATCCTTCTACCCTGGAGGGTTACAGCAGCCAACTGCCTCTTCGACGTATGGGGAAACCTGAAGACATAGCTAATTCAGTCGTTTTCTTGTCCTCTGACGATTCTCAATTTATTACAGGCCAATCCATCTCTGTTAATGGAGGAAACACATTTGGTGTTTAATAAAGTTGAACTCTTTTTCTAAGTAACCTTTTTCCAAATGGAACGTCTAATTCTATACAGGAGATCAAAATCCATATACGGGAGGGCGTTCAATGAGACATGGGAAGTGCAGGTTGCTGATGCTCGGAATCCTGCTCGGGGCGGGCAGTTTTGGCTGCGAAAATAGACAGCCAATTGAGCCGCCTCAGGAGGATCCGGTAGAAAACATGGAAGAAGAGGTATTAGAGAATGAAAAATCCTCCACGAATTTACCCCGGGAAAACTATAGAAAAAGTATGATAGCTAACGATGAGAAAATCATCGAAATGCTGAAAGCTTCTGGTAAGCTTAAAGATAACGCCACTGCAGCGGAAATAGAGAAAGCTCTTCAGGACTATCTCCGAAGCAAAACTCAATCGAAAGAGAATAAGAAAATAAAAAGTGAACCAGAACTGCCCTAAAGGATGAACAGGCCCGTTGGCAAGTGATGGTTCACTTTTTTGACTTTTTAGTATAACGGACTGAGTTTATAACCTCTTCATTGTATGCAAGAGAAGGCGTCTATGTTTCTTAAAAAGAGTCCATACACCAATAATAAAGCTCGGAGTAAAAAATACTCCGAGCTTTATTATGCTGCTAACATCTAAAATGCCCCTGATCCCCCGCCGCTTCCGCCAACACCAGCTCCACCTCCGCCAGTATTTGCGCTGGCTGCAGCTGCAGCCGTGACGGTTTGATCCGCCTCGCTGAAGTTTGATTGCAGTGAAGCAGCAAGAATAATAAAGAGCATCATATCATGATGGGCAGCTGGTGTGCCCATGTCCATACTGGAGGATGAGCGGTTTCGAACCTCGGGCTCATTTTCTACTTTTCTATGTCCTGTGCCAATCTCATAGAGAAAAACGCGAAGTTGTTCATCATCAGTTAAAGCACCTGGGTCACTGTCCGTCTGCATCAGCTTTTCCCATTGAATCTGGATCTTTTTTCCTTTAACTGTATGCGGACGATAAGCAAACGCCGTTACAAGCAACAAGGCTCCAAAAATGATGTATGTGATCATCCAGGGAAACAGTTGATATATCCCAAATAGAATGGCAAGCGTTCCAACAAGGGCGGTAAATCCTCTCCATTTGTTCATGCTCTCATAAAGGTTATGAGTCTCAATCTCCTGTTTGACAGCCTTTTTCCACAAGTTGAAATCTTTCTGATACTGCTCGTGGTTCGACTTGTCAGCGGTGTACTTTTGAATATCCTCGAAATGGAACGTGCCGTTTCCGCCAACTTCATCAAACAGCCAGGAGAGGAGAATCGTCTCATGTTCATAGTCTGTACTGCGATGATTAACCAGGAATTCCTGATCCGATTTTTGCTTGACGTATCCTTTTCGGACAAGGTCTAAAATCGAGGCGGTGAGGGAACGGATCGTCAGGCGACGGTGGTTTTGGAAATACAGAGTGGCCGGCAGACTCATTTCTTCTTCAGGAATAAAGGAAAAAGAGTTCAGCTGGCGGTTCACTTCACGCTGGTTCGAACGGTAACGGCTGACCGCATAGCCGGTGAGCAATAGTCCGGAAGTTACAAATAAAGCCAGTGCATAAGGTGCAATACGATTTAACGTGTTTCTTCTTTGTTCTTTTGCAGCGGCTTCAGCGGCCAACCCATCCTTTTCCGACTGAATTTCTCCGCTTATATCTTTGTCCGAGATCGGTGCTGCAGAGAACAGGGAAGAGGGATAAGCCACCCTTACCTTCATATTCTCTCCACTGGATATATAGCCCATATCAAACTGGATTACTCCATCCTCCTTAATTTGATCGGCCCCATAAGCGGTCTGGTAGCCAAGTGCCATTACATCTTCTGTTTTAGATGGAGGATGGACGCTGACTGTGAAATTTTCATACGCGGACTCATTCGTTTCATCAAAAAAAGACCAGTAAAACTGTGCTCGATCAGCATAAACTTCGACACCATCTTCGATCAGATAGGTTAATGCAACCGTAATGGTTTCATCTTTACCACTCCGGTATATTTTATAAGTCTGATCTTCGCGCTCCACCTTTAATTTCTGTTCTTTCTCATATGCTTGCACATTTGTGATTCTGGTTCCTTCTTTTGCATACAAGGTGCGGTTTATGCCGTTAAACTCTCCGTCAAAAGCATACATATGCTGTTCTTCTACTTTTACATCTCCATTTTTCTGAAGCTTGGCATCAATGATCGTCTTTGGAATGGAATACTCGACAGCCAGTGCCTGGAGAGGAAGTACGAGAAGAATAACTGCAGCAAATAGGATGGGAAGTAATTTTTTCATAATGATCCACCTTCTTTCCTCTTAATAATACGTCGATTCTAACGCATAGGTTTCATAAAAAATGTCAAAGGACAAGTTGATTTTTGTAAGTAACAGTAATATACTACATTACAACACTAATGCACCAATTCAGAGAGGAAGGGGAGCATGTGATCCTTAACACCGACGGAACGAAGCCGATTTACTTGCAGATAGCTGAATGGATCGAAAATGAAGTCCTGAACGGCGATCTGGCGGAGGATGAGAAAGTATATTCTCAATATAAGCTTGCGGATATGTATAACATTAATCCGGCGACAGCCGCCAAAGGGCTCACGAAGCTTGCCGATGAAGGAATTCTTTACGACAGGCGCGGAATTGGAAAGTTCGTCTCCTCAGAAGCGATAAAAATCATCAAAGATAAACGGAAAAACCATACACTTAAAAGTATGGTGGAGGACCTTGTTCAAGAGGCTGAACGGCTCGATATGTCAGAAACAGAACTTATTTCACTGATAAAGGAAACAAAAAGTAGAAACAAAGGGGGAGAAGAATGAACATTATTGAATGCAGGCAGTTAACGAAAGCCTACCGGGGGTTCAATGCTCTCGACCAGCTTTCCTGCACAATTGAAGAGAATAAGCTGGTTGGATTGGTCGGAAGAAATGGCGCAGGCAAGACCACACTTATGAAAATTTTAAGCGGCATGCTTAAGGAAACATCTGGAGAAGTGAAGGTGTTTTCTCACCGCCCATTTAATAGTCTGCTCGTATCTGCCAATTCTATCTTTATTGACGACCAAATGAACTTTCCAACAGCTCTTTCCCTGGCAGAAATTTTGGTGGAGGCCGGCGAGTTTTACGAACATTGGAATGAGGAACTGGCATGGCATTTATTTGATTACTTCGGGTTTCATAAAAAGGAGTACCATAAAAATCTATCAAAAGGGAAAGAAAGCACCTTCAATATGATTGTTGGACTTGCGGCCCGCTGTCCGCTTACTATTTTTGATGAACCGACCACCGGCATGGATGCGGCGGTGCGCAAGGATTTTTACCGGATCCTGCTCAAAGACTATCTTACTTACCCACGTACCATTCTTTTATCCACCCATCATTTAGAAGAAGTGGAGGATCAGTTGGAAGAGGTATTGCTGCTGAACCGGGGGAGGGAAGTACTTCACATGTCGATCGAAGAAATGAGAGAGTTTGCAATAGGATTGAAAGGAAAGCGTGAGACGCTGGCCCCGTTTTTAGCTAATCATCAACCTATTCACACGGAAGCTTTTGGTATGGGTGACGAATATATCGTTACAAGAAATAATTTTTCCAAAGAAGAGCTTCAGGAAATGAAGCGCGAAGGGATTCAGTTTTCAGGAGTTTCGGCGAGTGATCTATGTATCTACTTAACTTCTTCAGAAGCTCCAAAAGGGGGGACTTTAGATGACATCCTTAACTGAAGTACGTACCAGTGAGGTTATTGTTAAACAATATCAATATAAGCTGAAAGCCTACATGGGGGTTCTCACCTCGCTTGTCACTGTACAATTGCTTGGGCTGCTGTTCTCGTTGAATGGGGTAGGCTCTCGAAGCCTTGGTACCTTTGGTCTGGACCTCAATATAAATTATTATTCTGCAGATATGATCATCATTTTCACCTTCTTCTGGGGCTTCATGAGTGCTCTTCTTATGACCACAAAAGCTTATCGAGAAGATGATTTTGCTTTTATTACCAACCGTTTCAGCAGCAACATGTCTTCTGTTGCTTTTATCGCTACGGTAAGTGTCATCGGCGGTCTGACTGCAATTATGGCCGGTTTCTTACTTAAAGTGGTGGTCTATTTTATTTTAGGAAACAAGGAGGTTATAGGAACAGGGCTCCCGTCCGGGACGTTAGCGTTTACTGAGGGGATTTTGGCTATGATTCTTCTCGTTTTCCTATTCAGTTCTCTTGGCTATTTAGCCGGGATCATCGTCCAGGTTCACCGTGTGTTTGTGGTTTTGCTTCCTGTCTTGTTCTTTGGGGGTTTGCAATATTTATCCAGCACAGAAAACTGGAATCTTCCAGCGTTCATGTATGAATTCTATTTTCAAGAATCTTTTTTTCTACTATTTGCAGCTAAAGTAGTGGCAAGTGCAGCCCTTGTTTTCACCATTGCTCTTTGGATATCAGATCAATTGGAGGTGAAGAAATGATAGATATATGGCTTGGCATTCTTCCCATTATGTTCTTTGCAGTTTTATTCGGTTCATTAATTGTAGTTAATTATAAGAAAAGCAAAGCCCGCAGTACTTATTGGTCAGCTAAATCCCCGGTGTGGGTATTTGGAGGCTATGTATGCCTCCTGTTCGCAAGCTTTATTCTCTTTTTCTTCATTCCGGAGCAGAGTGCAACCTCCGAGAATGGAGAGGAGAATATGGAGCAGATAGGGAGGGAGCTCTATCAAAAGGCTTTAGCGGGTGAAGTTGGTGATATCAATGATAAATATCTGCGAAAAGAGTGGACCTTTGATTACGATAACGAGAGGTTGGAAATTGGCGAAGAAATTGAAGCACCTAGCACACTAACGATTGTGGTGGACCAAACAAAAGAGATTGAAAGCCTTAAAGCTTCCTTTTATTCAACTCCTGCTTCTGTTCAGGGGTTGGAGCTGAACCAAGATGTGCCGCTGAAAATTGGGATGGACGGCGGTCGCCTGAATCTTCTGCTTACTCAAATGACGGAACGAACATTTACTCTGTTCAGTCCGGCTTTTCCATTCACCCAGTTTACAGAGGAAAAGGATGGTATGATGGAAGCTGAGATGGAATGGGGCACTTATATCCTTTATTTGAACGTCCCCTCAGACATAACGGTTTCTTCGAATTACCACTCAGTGGAATATGTAAAGGAATAACAAAAAGCCCCGTTTTCAGCGGGGCTTTTTGTTATTTAGGCTTTGTTAAACGGAAAATGCCTTATTAAGCTATAGGGCCGATTACTGTAAGACTCGACTTCGAGATGTTTTTGGTCCGTTGCTCATATTAAGAGGGGCTGGCTACGGAAACAACTCGCTTTCCTGCGGGGGAACTGGCAAGCCTCCTCGGTCGCTTCACTCCCTGTGGGGTCTAGCCTAGCTCCTTCTCCCGCGGGAGTCTCGTCGTTTTCTCCGCCACCCCAACAATATCTGGTAAACGGACCCTTCTATAGGTGATGGAGAGGTGCTTGGCTCTGCCG
>NZ_JBAPTY010000420.1:0-2475 GCF_049282395.1 Halobacillus sp.
TCCGAACTGAAGGACAAATTCGCTATGAGTGTACGCGCTCCTGTGGGAGTGGTCGGAATAATTACACCATGGAATTTTCCGATAGCCATAGCGACTTGGAAATCGTTTCCGGCCATCGTCGCAGGGAATGCGGTTGTATGGAAACCCGCCTCCGAAACACCGGTCATGGCTTTTGAATTAGCTAAAATATTTGAAGAAGCAGGCCTTCCTAAAGGGGTCATCAATGTCGTATTCGGTTCAGGTTCTAACGTTGGCGAAGCCATGCTTGAAGAAAATGATATACGGGTCATCTCGTTTACTGGTTCTAATGAAGTGGGGCGCGGAATTGCTTCTAAGTGCGGTCAGAAACTGAAAAAAGTCTCACTCGAAATGGGAGGCAAAAACGCAGTCATTGTGATGGATGATGCTGATCTTTCACTAGCCGTAGAGGGTATTTTGTGGAGCGCATTTGGAACGAGCGGACAGCGTTGTACCGCCTGCAGCCGTGTATTGGTTCATGAAAGCTTAAAGGATCAATTAGAAGAACGGCTGATGTACGAAATGGCTAAGCTGACCATAGGTAACGGATTAGATGAATCGATCAAGGTAGGTCCGATTATTAATCAAAAAGGACTTGAAAAAATAAAAAGTTATATTCGAGTAGGGAATGCAGAAGGGGCCAAGCTGCTTGCAGGCGGTTATGTACTGGAAAATGGAGAACATAAAAAAGGTCATTATTTCGCCCCTACCCTATTCACAGATGTGAAAGCCGATATGCGTATCGCTCAGGAAGAAATCTTTGGACCGGTCGTTTCCCTGATTCCGATAAAGAGTCTCGAAGAAGCTATTGAGATCAATAACGGCGTGGAGTTTGGCCTCTCGAGTTCTATCTTTACGAAGGATATCAATAAGGTTTTTGCAGCCCAGCGCGATCTGGACACAGGAATTGTGTATGTAAATGCAGGGACAACAGGCGCAGAGATTCATCTTCCTTTTGGCGGAACAAAAGGAACGGGCAATGGGCACCGTGATTCCGGTCTTGCCGCTTTAGATGTGTTTACGGAATGGAAATCCGTTTATGTGGATTTCAGCGGAAAATTACAGCGTGCTCAAATCGACGTGGAGTAGATCGTATGGTCATGAGGGAAGAGGAGGACGGATGATGAAAGTAGCAGTACTTGGATCTGGTCTAATGGGGAAAGAAGCAGCAAGGGATTTAGTCCACAGTCCAGGAGTCGAGCACGTGGGACTCGCTGATATTGATTTATCTCGAGCGGAGAAGGTGTGTCAGAGCATAGACTCTCCTAACATTCACGCTTATAAAGTGGATGCAGGAAACGCTGCTGAACTGGCCGCTTTTATGAGATCTTATGATGTCGTCATTAATGCTTTATTCTATTCATTCAATGAAATTGTTGCCAGAACAGCCATAGGGGTAGGTGTAAGTTCCGTAGATCTTGGAGGGCATATCGGTCATATCACAGACAAAGTGTTGGAGCTGGATGAAAAAGCTCAGGCCGCAGGAGTCACCATTATTCCTGATCTCGGGGTAGCTCCTGGAATGATTAATATTCTATCAGGCTATGGAGTTAGTAAACTGGACAAGCTGGATTCCCTGCGCCTGTTTGTTGGAGGCATACCTGTCCAGCCAGAACCTCCTTTAGAATACAATCACGTTTTCTCAATGGAAGGTCTGCTTGATCATTATACAGATCCTTCTACCATTATTCGAAACGGCAAGCTTGAGGAAGTCTCCTCCCTTTCGGAAATAGAACCTATCTATTTTGAACGTTATGGCCCGCTTGAAGCTTTCCATACGTCCGGGGGAACATCTACATTGCTGAAGTCCTATCCAAAGGTTCGTACTCTGGAATACAAAACCATCCGGTACCCGGGCCACGCGGAAAAGATGAAGCTGCTGGTCGACTTGAATTTAACGCATAATGACAGCGTAGTTGAGGTCGGTGGTGTGAAGATTAAAACCAGAGAAGTGCTGTTAAAGACGATTGACCCAATTGTTAGTTTAAAGAATAAGGAGGATGCGGTCCTTCTGCGAGTGAACGTGGGGGGAGAAAAGGATGGGAAACAGGCCGCCTATCAATATGAAATGGTCACCTATAAGGATCGGGTCACCAATGTGACCGCCATGGCACGAGCTACAGCGAACACGATATCTGTGGTCGCCCAGATGATTGGCAGTCAGGCAATCACTAAAAAAGGTGTGTGTCCTCCTGAGCAAATAGTTCCTGGCGATCTGTATATTAAAGAGATGGGCAAAAGAGGAGTCGACATTACTGAAAAACAAATCACTTAACATGAAAGAAGCTGCGTGTAGCAGCTTCTTTTTTTATATTGGCCCCATAAAAAGATCACTATTAATAATTCCATAAAAGCTCCCATTAGTTGAAGACTTGATTTGGAGATATTTGTTGAGCGGAAGGTTCTACGGGGGACGATTTCGCTTTCCGGCCCTGCACGACGCAGGGTCGTTCGACG
>NZ_JBAPTY010000421.1:0-9137 GCF_049282395.1 Halobacillus sp.
GCCCCAATTTATCTCGAAACTGAGTCTTACACAAACGGGAGCTTTACCTGAAATCAACTCGGAAGTTGAACAGATCCTATTAAAAAGCCTTCTTCACACGTGAAGAAGGCTTCCTTTTAATAAACAATAAAAAATATAATTCCAATCAGTAGAAAAACAGCTGCAACAACCATTAATACTTTTGCTAAGGTTTCCATGATGTCGCCCCTTAAATGATATTCGCTCCAATCACATACGAAAGACCTACCGAGATGATGAATGATATAAAACCAACGGCACGATTGTCTGTTGCTATTTCTTCGTCAATTTTAAAGGAAGGCGTTAAGAACTCATAAATAAAATAACCGGATAAAAGAAGAATAAATCCAAACAACCCCCATCCCATCGTCTGGAGAAGAGAATCATTATGTTCAATGGAAAAGCGGAAAATATTAGCGATACCAAATATTTTACCGCCCGTAGCCATTGCTACAGCAAGGTTTCCATTTTTTATTTCTTTCCAGTTATTATAAGATGTGACGATTTCAAAAACAGCCATAAAGACCACCAGACATAAGATGACAACACTGTAGCGAGCGGCTGTCTCAATTAACGTATATTCCCAAAAGTCAGTCATATCTTAACGCTCCCTTTATAATCTACTAGTTGAGTTCCAGTACGGTAACCCCGCTACCGCCTTCATTCATTCCACCGGCACGGTGACCGGTTATGTTCCGGTGGTTCTTAGCATAATTTTGTACCGCGTTTCTCAATGCTCCTGTACCTTTCCCATGTATGATAGAAACGGTTGGGTAACCGGCAAGTAATGCGTCATCAATATACTTTTCAAGTCGATTGAGGGCGTCCTCGTACCGCTCACCCCGCAAATCAAGTTCCGTTTTTACATGATACCCTTTCCCTTTAACCGTAGCCATCGGTTTTTCTTTATAAGGCTGCTCCGCCTTAATGAACTCCAGGTCCTTTCTTTTGGCTTTCACTTTCATTACGCCTACTTGAACCTGGTATTCGTTTTTTCCAGTCTGTTCAACAATCGTTCCATTTTGATTTAAAGTAAGAAGTTTTACTTCATCTCCTGATTTAAGTTCTTTCACTTCTCTTTGGGGCTCAGGTTTTGATTCTTTTTTCTTTTTAGCCAGTTCGGGTTGAGCTTCGTCAAACATCTTCCGTGCCTCAATCCATTCATGTTCTTTCATACCGGCCTGTGATTTCATATTTCTAATTTCTCCGACAATACTCTCAGCTTCTTCTCGTGCCTGGCGAATAGCTTTCTCAGCTTTTTCTTCAGCTTTTTCGTAAAGCTCCTCGCGTTTTTGTTCGAACTGGGTCCATTTGTTCTTCAATTCGTTACGCAGATCTTCCGCTTCCTGCAATAGACGTTCAGCTTCTTCATAATCCTGTTCTGCTCCCCGCTTTGATTCTTCCAGTGAGGCAATCATATTCTCTACACTTTGAGAGTCGACGCCGATTTTCTCCTGAGCTGAGGTAATTACGGATTCATGTAATCCAAGTTTACGCGAAATTTCAAAAGCATTACTTCGCCCCGGCACACCTATTAATAACCGGTAGGTGGGCTTTAAAGTCTTGATATCAAATTCCACGGACGCATTGATCACACCTTCACGATTATAACCATAAGCTTTTAATTCAGGATAGTGGGTCGTGGCGATTACACGAGCATTCCGGTTTACAACTTCATCCAGTATAGACATTGCTAGTGCGGCACCTTCCTGTGGATCGGTACCCGCTCCCAGCTCATCAAATAATACAAGTGTTTTGTCATCGACGTGCTTTAGAATATCTACAATATTAGTCATATGAGAAGAGAAAGTAGATAAGCTCTGTTCAATGGATTGTTCATCACCAATATCAGCATAAACTTCTTCGAATACAGCCATTTCACATCCATCCAGAGCAGGAATCTGAAGACCTGACTGAGCCATAAGTGTACATAGGCCTACTAATTTCAGAGTGACGGTCTTCCCGCCTGTATTGGGGCCGGTAATAACGATAGAGGTATAGTCCTCCCCAATTTCAATATCATTGGGAACCACTTCCTCCTCCCCAATTAATGGATGTCTGGCTTGAAGCATTTTAATACGTCCTTCATCATTCATGAATGGCATAGAAGCTTTCATTTGCTTACCGAGCTTCGCGCGGGCAAACATAAAATCTATGTTTCCTAAGCGGGTTACATTCTCATATAAAGCTGAATGATGATCCGCAATTTCCTCAGACAACTCTTTCAAAATCTTTTCGATCTCGTGCTTTTCTTGCACCCGTGCTTCTTGAAGCTGATTATTCAAATCTACGACAGATTGGGGTTCTATAAAGAGTGTAGCTCCTGACGAAGACTGATCATGAACAATACCGCCAATTGCTCCCCGATATTCCTGCTTCACAGGCAGGACATACCGCTCATTTCTGATGGTTACAATGGCATCGGAAAGCATTTTAGTCTTGGATTTAGTAAATGAATCCATTTTATCACGTACGCGACTCTCATATGTACGTACTCTCGAACGAATGGTTCTCAGCTTGTCCGACGCTCCGTCCATAACATTTCCGTGCTCATCAATACAGCTGCGTATTGATTGTTCCAGTTCCTTGAGGGGCAAAATACCTGTCACTATTTCCCTGAGCTTAGGCATTTCAGGTTCTTCTGACTCTTCGATAAACCGTTTCAGCTGACGTCCGCCATAAATAGTGCTCGCCACATCCAGACACTCTAATGCACTTAATATACCACCAATAGTTGTTCTTTTAAGACTAGGTTTGATATCAAAAATGCCGCCAAGCGGTACATGTCCTTTTAACCGGAGCACTTGAGCAGCTTCGTCTGTTTCCAATTGCCATTCTTTTACTTCCTCCAACTTGGAGGAGGGTTTTAAAGCTGCTGCCTTTTCTTTACCAAGTGAGGAGGCTGCATGCTCACTTAATTGATCGATAATTTTTTTATATTCTAAGACATGAAGGATTCGCTGGTTCATGTAGATCTGTCTCCTTTATAACAACACTCAAATACCAAACTTATTCATAAGCTGCTTTTTGGTCCAAGTATTTACTACTGTTTCTTTCCTGAGCCATCCTTTTCGGGCTGCGCCAATTCCCACTTCCATATGTTCTAACATAGGGTAACTGTGAGCATCCGTATTTATAGCGATATTTACTCCTTCTTCTTGGGCTTTCATTAACCATTCCCAGTTTAAGTCCAGCCGGTTAGGATTGGCGTTCAATTCCAGAATCGTTCCCGTACGCTTCGCTCCGCGAATCAATTCCTCTACATTTACTTCGTAGCCTTTTCGCCTTCCAATTAAGCGGCCCGTTGGATGAGCAATCATATCAACATGAGGATTCTCTAAAGCTGTGTTCAGTCTCTCCATAATTTTCTCTTGAGGCTGGTTAAAACTGGAATGGATGGATGCAATAACAAAATCCATTTCTTCCAGAAACTCATCACTAAAATCCAGGGAGCCATCCGGAAGAATATCCATTTCAATACCCGCAAATATATGGAAATCCTCCATCGACTCGTTCACTTTGTTAATCTCTTCACGCTGTTTGCGTAAACGTTCTTCATTAAGACCATTAGCTACTCGCAAATACTTGGAGTGATCAGTTATAGCGATGAAATCATAGCCTTTATTTTTTGCCTGTTCAGCCATTTCCTTAATGGACTGAGCTCCGTCACTCCAAGTCGAGTGCATATGCAGGTCACCGCGTATATCGCCTAATTCGACCAGTTCTACCGGTTCTTTGTACTTCTCTACTTCACCATAATTCTCCCTGACTTCCGGCGGAATGTAATGAAGTCCGAAATGGTTAAAGAAGTCTTCTTCTGTTTCAAAAGTCTGAACTTCCCCTGTTTCAGCATTTTCAATGCCATATTCATTTATTTTTTCACCTTGCTGCTTAGCAAGCTGTCTCATTGAAACATTATGGTCCTTAGAGCCCGTAAAGTGATGGAGAGTAGTTGCGAACTCCTCAGGTGCAACAATACGAAAATCAATTCCAATGTCATAGCCTTCATTAACAACGATGGAAACTTTTGTCTCTCCTGACGCCACTACCTCTTTTATATCTGGATAATTAAGAAGTTCATCTCTTGTATCTACCGGATTTTCCGAGACCAGGATGAAATCAATATCCTTGACCGTCTCCCTCATGCGCCGAAGACTGCCAGCTCGTGAATAGCGTTTCACTGTTTTTGAATTCTGAAGAAAACCTTCTATTTTTTCAGCTAGAGGCAGCATTAAAGCAATTGGGAGGCGTTCTGGACGAGTATTTGCTTCTTCTAAAGCTTTCTTTATCTTTTCAGCAGACTTCTTCCCAAACCCTTCCAATTCTTCTACTTTCCCTTTTTCTACTGCCGTTTTCAACGTTTCTGCATCTATAATACCTAACTCCTGATATAACTTCGCCAGCTTCTTTCCTCCAAGGCCTGGGAGATCAAGCAATGGAACTAATCCTTCAGGAACTTCAGTTTGTAACTGCTTTAATGTATCCGACTCTCCATTCTCAATAAATTCATGTATAACAGATGCTGTGGATTTTCCTATCCCCTTCATCTTAGTGAAGTCCTCTATTTCAGTTAAAGAGTGATCATCGGCTTCCAAGGCTTGTGCGGCTTTACGATAAGCAGATATTTTAAAAGGATTCTCACCTTTCAATTCAAGGTATACAGCAATTTTTTCTAGTAACTTGATTACTTGCTTTTTATCAACAGCCATATTTTATCGTCTCCTCTAATTGATAATTATCCTGTTCAATTTCCATATACATAAGAAAAAGCCGCTATGATCATCATCACAGCGGCTTAGTTTACCCATATCTACATTATCATCAGTCAGCCACGTGTTCGATCCATAATGTTTTCAATTGTTCGGAAAACACTGGGGTGTGTTCAATGATAAACTGAGCTAAGAAAGAACGATCCAGTGCGTTCTGTACCATCTCCAGAGGAACTAACGCTGCTATATACAGTAAGACAAAAAGCAGGATATAATTCTCTATGAAACCAAGAATACCTCCCAATAGTGAATTCAATGAACTCAAGATTGGAAGCTCAGAGACAAAATCCAACATGGATGCGATGATATGTATAATGATTTTCACTCCAAAAAACAATATAGCAAAAGCTACCGCATTATAGAACGCTTGTTCCAATGGCATATTCTCCATAAAAATGGCCCAGGATGAATCGGCGGGCAATTCAGGATATGGTACCCAAAGGGTTAGCTTGGGAGATAAGTCATCGTAGTACATAGCCGCTACTACAAAAGAGACAATAAACCCAATTAGATGGAAGAGCTGCAGAATAAATCCTCTCTTCAAGCCTATTAGAATTCCAATTATTAATATAAAAAACAACAGTAAGTCAATCATGATTGTGGTCGTCCTTTTCCTCTTTCTTTTCTATATAATCCATCAGTTCCGTGCATTCTTCTTTTAACTTTATATATTCATTCATCGTATTAACAGCAGTCAAAACGGCGAGCTTAGCCGTATCCAGACTTGGATTTGCTTCGTGAATTTCTCGCATTTTCTGATCCACTAAGCTAGATACCATACGGATATGATGGGGTTCTTCACGACCAACTATAGTGTAAGACCGCTTGTTGATCTCCACTGTAATTCTTTTCTTGTCTTGGTCCGATTGTGCCACGTCCATACCCCCTAGTTTCTCAATCCTAAATTTAATAGTAACATGAAGATATTGAATTAGGAAACCAATATGGATCTAATTTGCAAATGTTCTAATTTCAAATGGATTTTGCTATACTGTTCATACCATTTTTGTTTACAGAAAGGAATTAAACATGCCACAAGTCGTCCTTAAATTATCAGCTTCAACCCTGGAAAAAATGAAGAATCATTATCATTCTCAACTTAAAAATCCGCCTCAAAATGCCCTTTTTGCTGCTAAAACCAACTCCTGCACCATTACAGCCTATCGTTCCGGTAAAGTTCTTTTTCAAGGTAAAAGTCCTGAATCTGAGTCTGAGCAATGGGGGAAACCAGCCAATGGGTCCCTTAAATCCAATAGTAGTTCTAAACAGCCACACGCTTTCCATCCACCGGAGAGCTTATTTACAAGTTCTCACATTGGATCAGATGAAGCCGGAACCGGAGATTACTTCGGACCGATCACGGTTGCTGCCGCTTATGTTACGAAAGAGCAAGCACATACGCTAAAAGCCATCGGGGTTAAGGACTCTAAGCATTTAAATGACAGGCAAATCAGAGAGCTTGCTAAAAGCATCGTCGAGCTGAAAGTCCCTTACAGTCTTTTGCGGCTTCCGAATAAAAAATATAATCAATGGCAGCGCAAGGGCTGGTCTCAAGGAAAAATGAAAACGATCCTGCATCATCAGGCTCTTGAAAAATTGTTAGAAAAAATTTCTCCCAAGAAACCAGATGGGATTCTAATTGATCAATTCTCACAACCGGAAGTTTACCAAAAGCATTTACGTAGTGAAAAATTACACTTGCAGCCTAATGTATATTTTATGACCAAAGCCGAAAGTTACTCAATTGCTGTTGCTGCAGGATCTATTATCGCTAGGTCAGCTTTTGTTAAGGCAATGGATCAATTAGAAATGGATACAGGGCTTTCTATTCCTAAAGGAGCATCCGCAAAAGTGGATCAGGCGGCAGCCCAAGTCATCAAACACTATGGTGAAGATAAGCTTGATGAGATAGCAAAAGTCCATTTTGCCAACACTCAAAAAGCTAAAAAGTTATAGAAGTAAAAAACAGGTGACCCGGCAATCCCGGCCACCTGTTTTTTTATCCACGAAGCTCTGCTTCGTGTTGATCTTTAACAGCTGTTAAAATTTTGTCGTGCGCTTCTTCAACTTCTTCGTCTTTTAAAGTACGGTGAGGGTCCAGATATAAAAGGTTAAAGGCAAGGGATTTTTTCCCTTCTGGTAAATGATCGCCTTGATATACATCAAACACCCGTACATCCTTAACCAATGGAGCTCCTGCCTCGGATATTGTGTCGGTAATAGCAGCCGATGTTATTTGTTCATCTACCACAAGCGCAATATCCCTTGAAACAGATGGATAGCGCGGAATTGCCTGGAACGCTTCCTCTTTCGTATATTGAGCGAATAATTCCTCAGCGTTTAAGTCGAACACATACGTATCTTTCAAACCCAATTCCTTTTGAAGTTTAGGATGAACTTGTCCAATAAACCCGATTTCTTTATCTCCTGATTTCACTAGGGCCGTGCGTCCAGGGTGCATATGTGGAATTTTTGTTTTTTCATAGGTGAAGGACAGATCAAGCTGTGCACTCAACCCTTCCACAATTCCTTTCACTACGTAGAAATCAACTTCTTTCTTTTCCTGCTGCCAAGGATGTGATATCCACGTACCTGTTAACGCCCCAGATGCTCTTAGAATTTCACTCGGCTGTCTTGTTACTTGTTCTTCATTACTTACAAATACGGTCCCTACTTCATAATAGGAAAGATCCTTCTGCTTCCTTGCTACATTATAAGATAAGGATTGCAACAATTCAGGCAGCATACTGAGTCGCAGATGGCTGTGGTCTTCACTCATCGGCATCGCAAGAGCCACTGGAGATTTCGCCTGTCGTTTAATTTCCGGACTTACAAGCATCTGTGACCGTTCCTTTGGTGTTAATGAATACGTAATTGTTTCGTGCAGCCCTGCTCCCTCGAAATACGATTTCACTTTTCGTTTGAGCTGCTGTTCAAGAGTCAGCCCGCCTGCTTGCGAAGATCCTTGCGGAAGCGTGTAAGGAAGATTATCATACCCGAAAATACGTGCCACTTCTTCAAGCATATCTTCAAAAAGCTCTATATCCCCTCGGCGTGTAGGAATCTTTACATCAAAATTTTCTAAGTTTTGTTCATAGGAGAACTGAAGCCGGCGCAGGATATCAGCAATTTCTTCATTTGTAATAGAAGTTCCAAGACGATCGTTAATGACAGACGTTTCAATAGAAACCTTATTTTCAGAGCGATCCAACTGGTCCACGCTTACTGCACCTGATAAAACCGTACCGCCAGCATACTTGGCCAGGAGCTCACAGGCTCGCTTTCCTGCGCGCTCGACGCGGTTAGGATCTACGCCTTTCTCAAAGCGGTTCCTTGACTCACTTCTTAAGCCATGATCTTTCGAAGCCTGCCGCACAACTGATGGATCGAAATAGGCCGCCTCTAGAATCAATGTTTTCGTATCTTCTTGAACTTCAGACTTGGCACCGCCCATAACTCCGGCAATCGCATGCGCTTCATCACCGTTTGTTATCACCAAATGATGATTCTTCAGTTCCCGCTTCTGATTATCTAATGTTGTAATCATTTCTCCGTCCTCTGCTCGTCTCGTTACAATCTTGTCAGAGTCAAAACGATCGTAATCAAAAGCATGAAGCGGCTGACCATATTCAAGCAGTACGTAGTTCGTAATGTCTACTACATTATTAATCGGACGAATACCCGCAGCCGTTAATCGATTCCTCATCCACAGTGGAGAGGCACCTACTTTAATATCTTTAATGATGAAAGCCCCGTAATAAGGATTGGCTTGTTTGTCTTCCACTTCTACAGAAATGAAATCCTCAGCTGCTTCATTCGAATAGGGTACATCTTCTTTCTGCAGTTCATAGTCACCATCAATAGCCGCCGCCACCTCATACGCTACCCCCGCCATGCTCAGGGCGTCAGATCGATTAGGCGTTAAACCGAGTTCTATAATCTTATCATCTAAATTTAACAGAGAAAGAGCGTCCGCTCCTGCTTCAACATCTTCTGGGAAAACGAAGATCCCATCCGCAAATTCTTTCGGGACGTCTTTTTCGTCTATACCCAGCTCCTGAAGAGAACAGATCATGCCATTGGACTCTTCTCCACGAAGCTTAGTTTTTTTTATTTTGAAATCACCTGGAAGAACAGCTCCAGGTTTTGCTACAGCTACTTGCTGTCCTTCTGCAATATTCGGAGCTCCGCAGACAATTTGCAGGGTTTCCTCTCCTACGTCGACCTGGCAAAGGGATAATTTATCAGCGTTTGGGTGTTGTTCACAGGACTGGACGTGTCCCACCACTACACCGGACACACCTTCTGCAACAGGTGTCACACTTTCCACTTCAATTCCTGTTTTCGTGA
>NZ_JBAPTY010000422.1:0-7236 GCF_049282395.1 Halobacillus sp.
TAGGACTCCATTTGAGAAAGGATTGACCTAAGTTCAACGTTAAATTTCGAGTCTGCCCATGGTGATAAACGCTGCTATAGAAACATTTAAGACGATTTTATACTTCACACTTCTCGTGTTAGCAAGGTCCGTTCACTTGAAAAGGCTGGGTTGGTGGGGAAATGATGAGACTCCCGTGGGAGAAGGAGCTAGGCGATACCCCACAGGGAGTGAAACGACTGAGGAGGCTCCTGGTAAAAGGAGGATCGACTAAATTCGCCACGTCCTGTGGCAACGTCGATCGACCCTACGTCTTGTAGGGCCCCAGGAAAGCGAATTATTTCCCCACCAACCCTCATCCCCATTTTAGTAACGGACCCATTTATCTCGAAATTAAGTCTTCAAGTATCGGGAGCTTATCTTTAGGATTGTTTCTAAGATTTTACAGAGTTTTTAATTTAGAAAATTTTTGCCTGAGCAGTCAATATATTGATAATCATGTCGAAAATAGAAGTAAAGGAATAAAAGGAGCAATGTATAAGTGGTGACGAA
Source organism: Halobacillus sp. (assembly GCF_049282395.1). Classification (NCBI taxonomy): domain Bacteria; kingdom Bacillati; phylum Bacillota; class Bacilli; order Caryophanales; family Bacillaceae; genus Halobacillus; species Halobacillus sp. The sequence goes on from NZ_JBAPTY010000422.1 coordinate 532, forward strand.
CGTAGAATCATACTTGGAAGTTATAGACCAGACTGACCACCATGCCTGCCGTAAATGTTCGACGATGATGAGTCCTAGAAGAATCATATTTATTAGTGAAGTGAAAATAGATATATTACTAGAATGTGTGGGATGCGGTACGGCCCTGCCTTTAACAATAGATAAATTGCATACACCTTAAATAGGTACAGTCCCTTGAGAATACGTATGGAAGATATTATCGGAGGTGCACACGTTGGGTTTTATATCGGACGCCATACAGCATTTCATCCATTCAGAGGTGAATGAGCCGGCGGCTAAATTAGCCGTTCTCTGTGTGTGTTTATTTTTAGCTGTCTTTATCGTTAATTTCTTACTCCGGTTTATACCACTCCCGAGAAAAGGGAAGGAGATTGCTCTCATGTGTTCCGTATTGGGAGGAGCTTTTCTCTGGTATTCGGTTACGTTTATTTGACCGGATTGAAATAGAATATTGGATGTGAATGGAGAAGAGATCCGCAGGGGTCGCTTCTTTTTTTAGTATGAAGAACAGCAGGCATAGCCCTTGAAGGTAAGGATCCTTATTTTTTAACAGGATCGACTGGGAAGCAGTATAAATTAATACGAACATTTTTGTTTTTATAATGAAATTTATTCGTTAATAAACGATGAAACCTTGAAATTACCCCGATAATGAATTTAGAATGACTATAAACCCAAACATTCAGGAGGAGTAGCCATGTATGGAGCACCGAACCAACGTAATTCGAAAAAGATGATGATGCTTGGATCAGGAGAACTAGGAAAAGAAGTCGTGATTGAAGCACAGCGAATGGGGATCGAAACGATTGCTGTGGATCGATACGAAGGAGCGCCGGCTATGCAGGTAGCTCATCGGTTTGAAGTTATAGATATGCTTGATGGGAATGAGCTTCGCCGCGTCGTGGAAAAGGAACAGCCGGACTACATCGTTCCTGAAATCGAAGCCATTGCGACAGAGACGTTATTAAAGCTTGAGGAAGAAGGCTATAACGTCATCCCGACAGCTTACGCCACCCAGTTAACGATGGATAGGGAAGGGATTAGACGGCTTGCCAGTGAGAAATTGGGTTTACCGACCGCAAAATATGAGTTTGCTAATTCGCTGGAAGAGCTTAAAGAAGCGGTTCATACCATTGGGCTGCCCTGCGTCATTAAGCCGATTATGAGTTCTTCAGGAAAAGGACAGAGCCTCTGCAGAACAGAAAGTGAGATTGAGGATTCCTGGCAGGAGGCTCTTGGCAGTGGCCGGGGAAACAGCACGCGGGTGATTGTGGAAGAATTTATTCATTTTGACTCCGAAATTACACTTTTAACCGTCAAGGCTTCCAATGGTACCTATTACTGCCCGCCAATCGGTCATAGACAGGAGGGGGGAGATTATATTCAGTCGTGGCAGCCGCATGTGATGAGTGAGGAACACATCAAGCAGGCCGAAGCTATTTCTAAACAGATCACAGATGAAATTGGCGGATTTGGTGTGTTTGGAGTTGAACTGTTTATTACATCTAATGGCGTTTATTTTAGTGAAGTTTCTCCTCGTCCGCATGATACGGGCATGGTGACGATGATGACCCAGGAACTCTCTGAATTTGCTCTTCATGTGCGGGCGATTCTCGGACTTCCGATTGAGGATATTCAACTCGTTTCACCGGGCTCAAGTCATGCCGTGAAATCGTCGGTGGAAAGCCATGATTACAACATTTCCGGCTTGGAAGAAGCATTAGCTGTCCCTCATACGCAGGTACGAATTTTCGGAAAACCATCCGCTACGATCGGTCGCCGTATGGCTGTTGTTCTCGGAACCGGTGACTCTGCGGAAGCTGCCTGTAAACAGGCTGAAACAGCTGCTTCCTATCTGAACGTGGGTACGAATAACGATACGGAATCCTGAATATACAATAGACCATCCTGACTCAGGGTGGTTTTTATTTAGTTGTTCAGCCAGTCATAATACAGGTTAGCGGGATCATCCATTACTTCTTTACGTACGGTCTGCTGGAAAGCTGCTAGTATTCCGCCATAAAAGTAGGCAAGAAACGTTTTCTTAATGGAGCCATTTTGTTTAGCAAAAACCGCTTGTTTGAATGTCTGGGTAATGGTGGTTATATAATGATCAACTGGGTAGCATAATTGAGTTTGCTGATAGGCGTAGTGAACTCTTTTCCACGCGCCTAGAATATCTTTTGTGTTCAGGAAAGATTGAGAAAGCTGAATAAACGCTTTCGGTATGTAAGTGGGTAAATAATCACTATCTACAGCAGGTTTAGCGGACGAAATGTGTTTCAAAGGTTGAGGAGACTCGGTTTGTTCAAGTTTTTCAACTATTTCCGCTTTTTCCTCACGAGCGATAACTCTTTTCTCAGGAAGTGGATTTTCCTCTGATGGATTAATAACAAGGATATTCACTCCGCGCTTCCCGTTTGGACGGATCGTTGGAGTGCGCGAAAGCAAACCTGCCTGCTCCAGCGTGTTGATTGCTCGTACGATGGTTCGACGGCTGCGTTTGGTAGCTTTTTCAATGGTTTCGATTTTGGCAAAAGAGACACCAGGATATTTAACCGAATGGCGCCAAATAAACGTTAATATTTCAAGGGAAGCTGGAGAGAGGGAGGCCTTATGCTGATATAGAAAAGAGCGAACACGTACATCTAATTCTTTTTTACTCGGAAAGGATTGAAGCTTGCTAATGTCATGGATATTCATTTTTCATCACCTATTCTTGTCTTGTTACTCTAGTAATCGAAAGTTTTAAGAATTTGGTGTCAAAAAAATAAAATCTTTTTTTATATCGTTTTTTTAATTCTTTTTTTAATTAATCTTAGTTTATTCTTTGTTTCGGCGGGTGAATTTGATGTGTGAGGCCAGTTGTACCAAAGGTTTCGCGGAGGTCAATGCCGTGTCATTTGCCGTGTCAAATAAGGGTGACAAGTATCTTTAGTGGCAAAAAAATTTTTTAACAGGAAGAATCTATTAAAGTCATAGGGTGATATTCTTTTAAAACGCACATACGTTCCAAAAAGTCATCAACTATACGTCGATCATCATGGTGAGAGCTGCAGACTGCCGATATCCTTAGAGCCTTATGAAAAAGCCCTATTGTAGATGATGGGATCCATCTACAATAGGGCTTTTTTAACTTAAATAATGAGAACAGGAATTTTTCGTATTACCAAAAATGTAATTTCAAGAAGAAAAAGGCCGTGTCGTTTACACCGCCTCCTTTTTCCTTTTATCAGTACTTGTAATGGAGGATGAGGAAGGTTTCACACTAAGTACGATAACCGTAACCAGGATAATCGCTATTCCAAGAAGTTGAATAATGGTCAAATGATTCCCGATAAGCAAAAGCCAAATAAGGAAGCGGTTACGGGTTCAACCATAGCAACCATGGAAGCGGTAGTTGGGGCCGTCCACTGAATGCCATTCACATAAACCATGAACGAAATTCCAGCTCCAAGGACCCCCAATATAAGAAACCAGCCGATGTCGTTTGAGGTGATTGCTCTAGCGGCTTGATCCATGTCCGTGATAAGCAAAAGGATAAGATAAAATGAATAGAAAGCGATGGTTAAAGTGGTCTGTGGCTTCCCGCTGGCAGAGGTGTTCTTAAATCCAAATATGAATAATGCATAAGATAGCCCTGCGGCAAGCCCGGATGCAGCTCCTAGTAAACCCACAGATAGCGAATTGGTATCCGGTGGGGTGCGGCGCCTATTGTGGAAGAGGATGAAACAGTAGTGTACCCGATGCTTGGGAATTCATTTTCTAAACCACAGAGATAAGACTGAATAGCCGGAGAGTACGGCCGGGAATATGGAGGAGTATCGACAGAACGAAAATTTTACTTTATTGAGGAGGAATATCATGGGGTTCGTGTTTATCATCATTTTTGTAGTAGCGGCCATCGCTGCTTTAGCCTTACCGATTCTATTGCCTTCACAAAGAGATAGGGAAAACCCGGATCAATATCATGAATCACGCTGGATGTAGCTATACAAAGGAATGATGTGGGGAGATAAAGAAGCATCCGTTCTAGAGTAGTTGACTTCCTACATAGAAATGAATAAACGTGGTTCAGTGAGGTGTTAACGTGAAGGAGTTTCTTCTGATTATCGTTTCGTTGTTGATTACAGACTTTTTATCTTCGCAGGTGTATGCCTGGATCCATTTGGAGTACCGCTTATTCCAAGATGAATTTGATCTAGGGCTGTTTTTACTCGACTTCGGAATATTTCTCCTGATTGCTATGATCGTTTATTCTCTACTGAGAAAAATATTTTTTCAAGAACGTTCAGTTCGCTCATAGTTTAAAAAACATTATAGAGCATGATAGGAGATTAAGGCTTACCGGCATGTTAAAATAGACTCATCTTATGAGAAGCAGCGATAAGGGGAGAAACATGCCGAAATATAAGTTGAAAACAAAATTTAAAAAAACCGTTTCGGAAGCGTTTGTGAAAATTATGCTGCCTATCATTCTAGTAATCGGTGGTATTTATTTGCTCACAAGCAGTAATCTGGGAGACGGCATAACGAGCAGTACAACTGAATCACAGGATTTGTCTGAAGAGGTGCTGCAATATGAAGACGAAGTTAGAAAGTATGCGAAGCAGGAAGGAATTGAAGAACACGTTGATGTGCTGATGGCGTTAATGATGCAGGAATCAGGTGGAAGAGGAGATGATCCTATGCAAGCCTCCGAATCCTTGTGCGGTTCGGTCGGATGTATTGAAGATCCGGAGAAGTCCATTGAACAGGGGGTCTCCTACTTTGCGAATGTGCTGGATCGGGCCGATCAGGATATTAAATTAGCGCTTCAATCCTACAATTTTGGTGCTGGTTTTATTGATTTTGTCAGGAACAATGGTGGGGAGTACACACAGGAACTTGCGATAGAATTCTCTGCCAAAAAGTATGAGGAATTAGAACATACGGGCAAATACGACTGTATTCGCGAGGAAGCTGAACAGTACGACGCCTGTTACGGGGATATCTATTATGTAAATGCGGTCCTTGATCATTATAACGGGGAAGAAATTCAAGACTTATAGCTAATCGGATTTAAAAATAAAAATGGGAACTTCTCGTTTAGGAAGTTCCCATTTTTTTAATGGAGTGGATGATCCTCATTAATCTTCCGCAGCCATCGCTTCAGCTTTTGTAGTGTGAACGGTACCGAACGGATGGTTAGGCGGGGCATAGATCGAGTATAGTTTAAGCGGAGTATTGCCTGTATTGGTTAAGTTATGCCATGTACCCGCAGGGATGAAAATAGCCGAATCATCCATCACATATCTTGTGAAGTTTAAATCGTCTTTTTGTTTACCCATTTGTGTAAACCCCTGGCCTTGCTCAATACGTAAAAATTGATCGACGTCTGGATGTATTTCTAAGCCGATATCTTCCCCGGGTTTAATACTCATCAGAGTTAACTGCAAATGGTCTCCGGTCCATAAGGCTGTGCGATAGGTGTTATTCTGCGTCGTGGCTGTATTGATGTTAACGACAAATGGCTTGGATCCATAATCCTTTAACTGAATGTTCCTCTGACTCTGCGAAGGGGGCCAGGCGGCGTATCCGTTGTCCTGAGGGTAGGACCAGTAGCCATTATGACTTCCATTACTGTACATAGGTCCACTTTCATAAGGGTAACGATATGGATACATATAAGGGTTATAGTACACTTTATCCATCCTTTCTTACTTCCTAACGTTATCCTATGCATTAGCCTATTGAACGTACATAAAAATTAGTACGGAAATGGTCGGAGCCGTTCACTTCCCGTCAAATTGTTTTCTAATGAAAATCATCCAAAACTTTTTACAGAGTCTTAGGAAAAGGATTGAGATCAGGGAGCAGATTTGACATAATGGATGAGTTCTTAAAGGAAACTACAGCGACTCAATCAGGAGGTAGTATCATACATGAACAAAATTCGGCAGTGGTTTAGCGGACCCATATTCTCCGAGAAAATCGATCGTTTTATTCTAATCCCGCTTGCCCTAATTGGAATCCTTCTCGCCAGGTTTTTAAAATCAGCCGGGTGGGCGACAGGTGATGCGTTAGGCATACTGGTGCTGGCAGCCATCCTGTTGACGATTGGCTTGCGAATCTTAGGCGCTCGCTGGAAAGATAAGAAAAATATAAATCATTAAAAACCGTCTTTTCGTAGAAAAGGCGGTTTTTTTGGAACTAAAGATATATAGGAGAAGGTCGTCAGAAATACTTAGACGACTCTGATAAATAAAAAGTTTTTAAATTTTAGGTTCTGTTAAACTTCCGTGTTGATTTTAAGCTAAAGCTCCCGTTTGTTGAAGACTCAGTTTCGAGATATTGGTGAGCGAAAGGTCCTCCGGGGGACGATTTCGCTTTCCGCGGGCATGTGCTGAGCTTCCTCGGGCTTAACAGCCCTGCGGGATCTCACCGATCATGTTCATCCCGCAGGAGTCTACATCGTCCCCCTCCGGACCTGGCCGAATCAGAAACTCGAAACCACTAAATCCCCTGTCTGCTTGGTGAGAATAAGCATGGGATAAGTCGTTTATTTTTATGCTAGAACGATGTGAAAAAGCTTGTCATAAAAGCATTTAGGACCTATTTAAAAGGAGAGCATTCTCTTTTCGGGAAGGGTTCGTTATTCTCCCGTGGCTGGGTTGGTTGGGAAATGGCGAGACTCCCATGGGA
>NZ_JBAPTY010000423.1:0-14488 GCF_049282395.1 Halobacillus sp.
GGATAAGCCTGGACCACAGCATGGTCTGTAATCGCGATTGCCTCATGTCCCCATTCTGCCGCCTTAGCGATAAGTCTCCCTGGAGAAACCGGAGCGTCCATTTGACTCATGGTCGTATGAGAATGAAGCTCAATTCGTTTTTCTCCTTCTGGAGCTTCGTCTTTGCGCAGGACCGGTTTAATTTCATTAATGTCATTAGCCATCATGGTGAGTTCACTTGTGAAATTATCTGTTTGAATACTTCCCCGGGCCTTAATCCAAAGACCTTGTTTTACATGCTTAAACATCTCCGCATGATCATCCCCACGTGAGAACATTTTTATGGAGAAAGAATCCGTGTAATCCGTAACTTTAAGAAGTAATAAAAACCTGCCTGACCGCAGTTCTTTCACTTCAGCATCAAACACATATCCCTGCACAATTTTGCGGCGCTCTTCTTCCAGGATATTTTCCATAGGTTCAGGATCCTCTTGAATTTTGTACCCAATTTCAATAGGTCCCTTCGGCTTAGAATCGTCTTTTTCTTTGGCACGCTCTTCTTGATCTTTCACGGCCTGCTGGACAATTTTCTTATCCTCTTTTTGACGCTCTTCCTGGAATTTTTTAATTTGTTCCTGTTCTTCTTTCACACGTGTTGAGACGATATATGGAGGAAGACCTGACTTCACACAAAAGCTCTGCAATGGTTCTTCCAACTTCTTCTTAACGGCATGGCTTTCTGCCAAATTCCTGCAAGTTAACATTATTTTATTTCCAGTTATCTCGGGCTGCTGTTCCAACAAGAGATCTTTATAACCCGGAGACAAATTGGTCATTGTCTTGATAAACCCGTTCCAATATTCAAGCGTATCGCTTTCTTCCATTTCTTTATTATCTGTTTCAATGGTCCATTTTACTTCAGCAATAGCTCTGAAAGTGGATTGGAGTTTCGTCGTAAATAATTCATAAACTGCCGGCGGCAATGGCTGCGGCATTTTAAAATGAAAATGCCACTCTTTCGTTTCCCGATAAACGGTAAGCTTTTCCATCGTACTATCTCTAAAATGAGGTTCAATCAGTTCGTGTGGAAACTGGATCTGTTCCAGTAAATAATGCATTTTATCCTGATTGGTCACACCCAATGTGATTCCTCCCCTATTATCCCCTGTGCAAGGTCTTTACATGAATATACCCCTGCTTCACCTTTAAGCAAGGGTATATAAAAAACTGTTTATGAAGTCAGGCTTTATACCAGTTGGTTACGTAGTTCAAGACTTCTTCTTGTTCTAAATCATATTGATTACTGGACATTCGTTCTTTTACTTCTACAACACCTTCAGAAGCACGCTTTCCTACCGTAATACGCAGCGGAACTCCAAACAGGTCGCTGTCCGCAAACTTGACGCCCGCTCGCTCTTTACGATCATCATACAGAACTTCCACTCCTGCTTCAATAAGTGTGTTGTAAAGAGTGTCAGCTAATTCCTTCTGATCCTCTTTTTTAGGATTTAATGATAACAAGTGTACTTGATATGGTGCAATATTGGCCGGCCAGGTGATCCCGCGTTCATCATGATATTGCTCTACAATAGCTGCGAGCGTACGGGATACACCGATACCATACGATCCCATAATCATGGTCGTAGCTTTACCTTGATCATTTAGGAAAGTAGCTTTCATTCGTTCTGAATAAAACTCTCCAAGTTTAAATACATGGCCCACTTCAATCCCGCGAGCAAACTGAATCTTGCCTTCACCATCAGGAGAAGGATCTCCTTCTTCAATAAAACGAAGGTCGGCATACTGACTGACTTGAAAGTCTTTGCCAGGAGTAACATTGGTGAAATGATAACCTTCTTCGTTGGCCCCGCAGGAAACGTTAACCAGAGCTTCTACCGCAAAATCAGCCACAACTTCAACGTCTTCAGATACGTCAACAGGTCCTAATGAGCCAAAGCCAGCACCTATGATCTCTATAGCTTCTGCTTCACTTGCCAGGTCTATAAGTTCAGCATCATATAAATTTTTAAGTTTTACATCATTTACTTCATGATCTCCGCGGGTAATGGTCATAACAAACTTCTCATCAACTTTAAACAAAATGGACTTTAAACCTTTTTGAAGTTCATGACCTAGGAAATCTGCTACATCCTTCATTGTTTTCTGATCAGGTGTATGGACTTTTTCCATCTCTAAAGGAGTTTCATCAGATTTAGTATATGTCCGGTTCACCGGTGCCATTTCAATGTTTGCGGCGTAACGCGAGGTATCTGAATAAGCTATTACATCTTCTCCTACTTCAGACAGCACCATAAATTCATGCGTATCTTTACCACCCATAGCGCCAGAATCTGCAATAACTGCTCTAAAGTTAAGCCCGCATCGTCTAAATACATTCGAATAGGCTTCAAACATCTGCTCATACGTTCGATCCAGACTTTCATAGGATTCATTAAAAGAGTAAGCATCCTTCATGAGAAACTCGCGCCCTCTCAAAAGACCAAATCGAGGACGAGCTTCATCACGGAATTTTGTTTGAATCTGATAAACACTCAATGGCAGCTGTTTATAGCTTTTCACTTCATTGCGAACCATGCTGGTGATTACTTCTTCATGGGTTGCTCCCAGTGCAAACTCGCGACCATGGCGATCATTTATTCTCATAAGTTCAGATCCAAACGTTGTCCACCGTCCAGTTTCTTTCCAGAGCTCTGATGGTTCAAGTGCAGGCATCAGCATTTCATGAGTCCCAATCTTCTCCATCTCTTCTCTTACAATAGCCTCCACTTTAGAGAGAACACGTCTTCCAATTGGCAAGAAACTATAAATTCCTGAAGCAAGCTGACGTATGTAACCAGCACGAACGAGGAGCTGGTGGCTCATAATTTCGGCATCTGCAGGATTTTCTTTCAATGTAGGGATCAGCATTTGGCTTTGTTTCATTAGATGCACCTCAGTTCTGTGAATTAATAATATTACTTTATAGGTTTATTTACTTAAAAAGCAAGCCGGAAGCCGAAGAGAGCTGTTGTCTCCACCGGCTTCCAGCTCTTTATTTTACAAGAATAGTCGTTGGATATCATTCCATGTAACAAGCAGCATTAATAGCATTAATAAAGCAAATCCGATAAAGTGCACAATCCCCTCTTTCTGAGGATCAATCGGTTTTCCGCGTACCCCTTCTAAACCAACGAACAGTAAGCGTCCGCCATCAAGGGCTGGAAGCGGAAGTAAATTAACAATACCCAGGTTAATGCTTAGAATCGCTGTCCACATGATGAAGTTTGTTAACCCCGTTTTTACCACCTGATCTGTGGCATCATATATACCTACAGGGCCGGATAACATGTCCAGTGAAAATTGGCCGGTCACCAGTTTACCAAGGTTCGTTAATATTAGAGTAGACCATTCATAAGTTTGAGTGAAGCCGAACGTAATCTTTTTAAAGAAAGAATCTTCAAAAGTACGTGCTACTCCTACCTGGCCAATCTTCATATCCTGATTTTCCAAGGATGCTGGAGTTACAGCTATTTGTTCGGTCTGACCCTCTCGCTCAACCGTCACCATAATTTCCTCAGCCGGGTGGCTGCGTACAATAGTAGTGAATTCATCCCAGCTGCTCACGGACTCTCCATCAATCGCAATAACTTCATCACCTTTTTGAAGCCCCGAAGATTCTGCGGGAGAACCTTCTTGAATTTCACCAAGTACCGCTTCATTGGACGGAACTCCTTGAATAAATCCAAGAATCAGGAAAAGAACGATAGCAAGTACAAAGTTCATAAGAGGTCCAGCAAAGAGTTGCATCGCTCTTTGAGGGACGGATTTAGAAGCAAATTGACGATCGTAAGGGGCGATTTGGGTTTCTTTTTCGTCCATGACGAACATAGCTTTCGGATCCACTTCAAATGCCAACCGTTCATCTTCATCAATTTCGTAACCTTCAATCATTAAACGATGATCAAGATCTGCTCTTTCTACCTCAATGACCCGTGCATGAGGATGTTTAGATTTGTTATTCACAATAATCCGCTTGACTTTTCCTTGATCATTGAACTCAAGACCTACATGATGCCCCGCCTTTAATTCAACTAGTTCAGGATCCTCGCCGGCTACGCGTACATACCCGCCAATAGGCAGAAGACGAATCGTGTACAATGTTTCATTTTTTGTGAAAGCAAATATTTTTGGCCCGAAGCCAATTGCAAATTCACGTGCAAGCATGCCAGCTCTTTTGGCAAAAATCAGATGCCCCCACTCATGAACAAACACCAATAGTCCGAACATGAGTATAAATGCAATCACTGTAGTCAAATGAAGCACCTTCCTTTTAATTTAAATGGAAACGAACCCGTTTCCTGGTTTCCTCGTCAATAGAAAGTATGGTAGACAAGTCAGGGTTATGAATACGATCGTGCTTTTCTAAAGATTGTTCAATCTTTTTTTCTATATCCAGAAATGAAATTTCCCCTTCTAGAAACAGCTGAACGGCTTCTTCATTTGCTGCATTCAACACAGTAGTCATTGATCCTCCTGCACGTCCTGCTTCATATGCCATCCTCAGACATGGAAAGCGCTCAAAATCCATTTTCTCAAAGTTCAGAGTAGCGATTTCCTCTAAATTAAGCTGTTTGGTAATAGGTAAATTCAGTCGTTCCGGATAAGTTAAAGCATATTGGATGGGCACCTTCATATCAGGTGTTCCAAGCTGCGCCATGACACTTCCATCTACATACTCAACCATCGAGTGAATAACACTCTCTCTATGAAGAATAACATGGATCTGGTCATAAGGTACATCAAAAAGCCAATGCGCCTCGATGACTTCTAACCCTTTATTCATCATAGAAGCAGAGTCAATCGTAATTTTTGCTCCCATACTCCAGTTTGGGTGATTTAAGGCATCTTTAACCGTCACTCCTGCAAGTTCTTCTCTTGTGTTATCCCTGAAACTCCCACCCGATGCCGTAATAATTAACTTATGGATGTCTTCCTTGCGTTCTCCATTTAAGGATTGGTATATAGCGGAGTGCTCACTATCCACAGGTAATAATTCTACATTGTGTTTATGTGCTTCTGCCATAACAAGATGCCCGGCAGTTACGAGCGTTTCTTTATTAGCGATGGCAATTAACTTCTTAGCCTGGATAGCTTTGAGTGTTGCAGGGAGACCTATACTTCCCATTACAGCATTTACTACTACATCCACCTCATCTGCAACGCTTGCTTCAATCATACCTCCACTTCCTGTAAGAATAGGAGTTCCATTCACATGACCTGCTAGTCTTTTCTTTGTCTCTTCATCTTGTACAACAATTAAGTGAGGTTCAAATTCCTTAATAAGGGGTAAGGCTTTCTCGATATTCCGTCCAAAGGCCATAGAATGGAGGGAGAATTCATCAGGGTGCAGGCGGATCACATCCAGGGTTTGCAAGCCAATAGACCCTGTTGCGCCTAACAAAGTTATTTGCTTCATCATTCGCTCTCCTCTCTATATTGAGATGAAATTAATGAGGTGAAGAATTGGCAGAATGAATATCAAACTGTCAAACCGATCAAGTACTCCACCATGTCCAGGGAGGATTTTCCCTGAATCTTTAACCGCATAGTGACGTTTGAACGCCGATTCCACTAAATCTCCAATCTGGCCCGCTATTGAAACGAGTATAGTAACGAGAATTACGATGAAGAGAGAATGGCTCAGTGGAGCGATTAACTGGAAAATGATTGCTACCAAAACAGCCAGAAGGACACCGCCGACGGAACCTTCAATTGTTTTTTTAGGACTAATCTGCGGCCATAATTTGTGTTTTCCAAAAGTTCTTCCAAACACATAGGCCCCCGTATCTGTAGACCAGACTACAAACAAAGCAAAGAAAATGTAAGAAAGGTCTGCTTCACGCGTTTCTATTAAATAGTTAAAGCCCATCCCTATATAGATAGCTGATAACAATAAGAATCCGGCGTCATCAAAAGTAAAACGATTCTTTACAAGGACGGTATAGCTAAGCAGTACCAGGACAGCCAATAACGTAATTTCCGATTTTGTAATTAAACTTTCCGGGTCCATATAAGCACCAAGGTCTCTGTAGGGAAACATAAGCGCCCACATTAATAACAAGCCCAGCCCGGACGGTACAGAGTAACGTGAGATTTTCTTCATTCTTACAAGCTCCAGTAGAGCGATACTCGCAATAATATATATAAATATTCTGAATGGTATTCCACCGGTCATAACGATCGGTAAAAAAATCATGGCCGCAACTACGGCCGTTATTGTCCGTTGTTTCATATCATTCGTTCACACCTTATACTCCGCCATAACGACGTTTCCTTTTTTGGTAATCTAGCAGCGCCTTTTCGAAATGGCTCTCATCAAAATCAGGCCAATATACTTCAGTGAACCAGAATTCCGCATAAGCTAACTGCCATAATAAAAAGTTGCTCAAACGCTGTTCCCCACTTGTCCGAATTAATAAATCAGGTTCAATTAATTCACATGTGTAAAGATTAGAAGTGAATAGTTCTTCGTTGATATCTTCACTGCTTAGTTCTCCCTCTTCTACTTGAGCAGCTATTTGCTTCACTGCATTGATCATTTCATAACGGCTGCCATAGTTTAAGGCGAAATTCAGAATAAGCCCATCATTATGCTTAGTCTTCTCTGTAGCTTCCTGAACGGCTTTTTTCGTATGGGGAGGCAGAACGTTAAAATCACCAATTGTCCTGACTTGGACATTTCTCTCAATGAGTTCTGGCAAATATGTATTTAGAAAATCTACAGGTAATTTCATTAAGAAATCAACTTCATTTTTAGGGCGTTTCCAGTTTTCGGTAGAAAATGCATAAAGCGTTAAAACTTTGACACCAATATCAGATGCATGTCGAACAATCTTTTTAACCACGCCCATCCCTTCTTTATGTCCGGCAATTCGCGGCATATTACGGTTTTTAGCCCAACGTCCATTTCCATCCATGATAATCGCTACATGCTGGGGCAAATGGCTTTGCTCAAGACCTAGAGGCTGTGGCATAATTTCTTTCTTATTTTTTGTAAATGGAAACTTGAGTGGCATACTTGATCCTCCAGTCCGTTTCTTCCATCTTTCTATTATATACTATAATCCTACAACATGCTGAGCACGACATAAAGACCTGTGCAAAAGAAAGCGTAGAGGCAGAAAATTGTTTCTCTTTTTAAACGCTTAGGGAACAAGAAGTTTTTGGTCCTCCAAAACTGCTGACTTAACATAAAAAGCCGCGCTGCCTAACATCTACAGCGCGGCTTTTTATACCTATTGGCATATCTGAAAATGAAGCAGATTATACTTCCATGATCTCTTCCTCTTTCGTTTTAGCCAACTGATCGATTTTCTCAACGTGCTTGTCCGTAGCCTTCTGCACGTCATCATGATAGGAACGGAGATCATCTTCAGTTAGTTCTCCATCTTTTTCAAGTTTTTTCAAACGATCGTTGGATTCACGACGAATGTTTCGAACCTGTACTTTTGCTTCTTCTGTATATTTGCCAACTACTTTAGCTAAGTCCTTACGGCGTTCTTCAGTCAAAGCTGGAATATTAATACGAACGACATTACCATCACTGGAAGGAGACAACCCAAGGTCTGCTTTCTGAATTGCTTTTTCAATTTCAGCGATCGCTGATTTATCATACGGAGTGATAACCAGCAGGCGAGGCTCTGGAGCGCCAACTTGAGCTAACTGATTCAAAGGTGTTGCAGCACCATAATAGTCTACATATACATTGTCCAGAATAGCCGGGTTTGCACGGCCTGCTCTTACAGTAGCAAGCTGTCGAGAAAAGGCTTGTACGGCTTGTTCCATTTGTTGATTTGTCTCATTAATCACTGCTTTAGACATGATTATTTCCCCCTTACAATCGTTCCAATATTTTCGCCCATTACGGCTTTCTTGATATTACCTTCCTCTGTAATAGAGAATACCAGTAAATCAATATCATTGTCCATACATAATGATGATGCAGTTGAGTCCATAACTCCAAGGCCCTCATTTAATACATCCATGTAGGAGAGCTGATCGTATTTCGTTGCATCTTCATTCAGTTTAGGATCATCGGTGTATACACCGTCTACATTATTCTTTGCCATAAGAATTACATCTGCTTCTATTTCGGCTGCTCTAAGCGCTGCAGTTGTATCTGTTGAAAAATATGGGTTTCCGGTTCCTGCCGCAAAAATAACTACGCGCTTCTTTTCTAAATGACGTATAGCTTTACGTCTAATATAAGGCTCGGCTACTTGTCTCATTTCAATAGAAGTTTGAACACGGGTGGGAATGCCCTGATTCTCTAAACTGTCCTGCAAAGCAAGAGAATTCATTACAGTAGCCAGCATTCCCATATAATCGGCATTGGCACGATCCATACCCATTTCACTGCCGACTTTACCGCGCCAGATGTTGCCGCCACCGACGACCACGGCTATTTCTACACCGAGCTCGGCCACTTCTTTCACTTGACGTGAAACAGATTGGATAATACTTGGTTCTAGTCCGAAACCAGCTTCGCCGCTCAAAGCCTCTCCGCTGAGTTTCAGTACAATTCGACGATAACGAGCAGTAGTCATAGTAACCTCCCGTGTAATTGCTGTTCTTTAAGTTGGTCTGCTACAAATTCTTTAACGCTATGTAGCCTTTGAAAATAGGGAACACGCCATGTGTGTTCCCTATTTTCAGCAGTCATTATTTTTTAACTTGACTCATTACTTCATCTGCAAAGTTTTCTTCACGTTTCTGCATTCCTTCGCCTACTTCAAAACGTTGGAAAGAATTAACAGATCCTCCAGAAGACTTGACAAACTTCTTCACTTTTTGATCAGGATCTTTAACAAAGTCCTGTTCAAGTAAGCAAATCTCCTGGAAGAATTTATTCAGGCGGCCTTCTACCATTTTCTCAACGATATTTTCAGGCTTTCCTTCATTAAGCGCCTGAGTCTTGAGCATTTCGCGCTCACTGTTGATTTCTTCTTCAGGAATAGCATCTGTAGAAACATAACGAGGATTTACAGCTGCAATGTGCATAGCGACATCTTTCGCTGCGGATTCATCTGTAGAACCTTCAAGTACAGTAAGAACACCGATGTTACCGCCCATGTGAAGATAAGCACCAAAAGCGTCATTATCCGTTTTCTCCTGGATAGAGAAGCGGCGCAAGGAGATCTTCTCGCCAATTTTAGCTACTACATCTGTAATATAGCTGCTTAGTACTTCCCCTTCACCATGAAGTTTCTGCTCCAGGGCTTCTTCAACTGTTGCTGGTTTTTGATTGACAAGGTGCTGGCCAAGTTCTTGAAGCAATTTTTTAAATTGGTCGTTTTTCGTTACGAAATCTGTTTCACAGTTTACTTCGAAAAGAACAGCTGTGTTACCTGAGATTTCAATTGCGGCTGCACCTTCAGCAGCTACACGGTCTGCCTTTTTCTGTGCTTTGGAAATTCCTTTTTCACGAAGCCAAGCCATTGCTTCTTCCATGTTTCCATCTGTTTCAGTAAGTGCTTTCTTACAATCCATCATTCCAGCACCAGTTTTTTCACGAAGTTCTTTTACCATTTTAGCGTTTACAGCCATTGTAAAGCCTCCTTATGAGTTGAACTAATTTTATTATGTTTAGCACCTTGCACCGAAGTACAGGCGCATTTCTTCTTTAAAAAAGGTGATAAAAGGAATTCCCCCTTATCACCTCCTGAAACATCATTACTCTTTAGCAGCTTCTACTTGAGCTTCTACTTCTTCTGTAACTTCAGTTTCTTCCCCTTGCTTAGCTTCAAGGACAGCATCTGCCATTTTAGAAGTAAGCAGCTTAACGGCACGGATTGCGTCATCATTTGCCGGGATAACGTAATCGATTTCGTCCGGGTCACAGTTTGTGTCAACCATACCTACAATAGGAATGTCCAATTTATGAGCTTCCGCAATCGCAATGCGCTCTTTCCGAGGATCGATGACAAACATTGCATCTGGAATACTCTTCATTTCTTTAATACCACCTAGGAATTTAACTAGACGATCTTTTTCTTTAAGCATGTCAACAACTTCTTTTTTAGGAAGTACATCTGTTGTACCGTCCTCTTCCATACGCTCAATATCTTTCAAACGATTGATACGCTTACGGATTGTTTCGAAGTTTGTAAGAGTTCCGCCCAACCAACGTTGGTTGATGTAATACATGCCGCAACGAGTTGCTTCGTCACGTACAGTATCCTGGGCTTGTTTTTTAGTACCTACGAAAAGAATGTTTCCACCATTAGCGGCTACATCTTTCACAAAATTAAATGCTTCATCTACCTTCTTAACGGTTTTCTGAAGGTCGATGATATAAATTCCGTTACGCTCCGTGAAGATATATTTTTTCATCTTCGGGTTCCAGCGACGGGTTTGGTGTCCAAAATGAACACCAGCTTCTAAAAGCTGTTTCATAGAAATTGCAGACATAATTGTTCCTCCTGTTTGGTTTATTTTTAGTATCCTCCGCCTTTATCATTTTCTTTTACAAACTCTTTTGTAAGAGCAACCTATAAAAGAATCCAAAGACGTGTGTATTGACACCGACAGTAAATATACCATACCACCGTAGCTCTATCAAGTTTTTCACTTAATGTTTTTGCTCAAATTTAATAAATAGTTCAATTTCTGTTTTACCTCTGTCTAATTTCTTCGCGATCTCATCTACAGAATATCCTACTCTTCTTAACTCTAAAATTCGGTAGTTGTCGCTGCGTTCAAAAAAGTCCTTCCCCTCGTTAGACAGGGGTGGTGAATAATTAGTGTGCTCTTCTGAAGATTTTACCTTATAATGCTTAGTGGATATAGACTCATCGGCAATTGCCTTTCCACCCTCTGTTTTTTGATCATTTATCGAATGCTTTTCGGGCTGAAGCCAACTGCTCATTCGTTTGTTCTCTTCTTTAATTTCCATTAAATAAGAAGTAAACATATCTTCAATTTCTCTAGCTACTTCCTCCTGACGCATTTCAAGCTCTTCAGTTTTTTTAACTCTGGTGGAGATCGTTAAAAGGGTAAGTATTATGACTCCGTCAATAATAAAGCTGATGACTAATAAGAATATGGCCATCTTGGTTTTCACCTGCTGTGCACGATTGGTCCGTAAAACCTTGTCGTTTGTTTTTGGTTATTCATAGTGTAGCTAGTCTTCTAATGGACGAAGGACTATTTCACCTTTATGTATTACAGCTTCTACCAGGCTGTAGAGACTTTTCACCCTGAATTCGTAATGACCAAACCCTAGCTGTACGTTATCAAATAGTTTACCTTCTGCCTGCACCTTGGCGTCTTCTAAGTCTCTAATCGTTGACTCTAAACGTTTAATCTGATTGGTAAGATCTTCAATATCTTCTTCTGTTACCATTAATGATTTTCGCTGGCGAAGAAAAGCGATCTTTTCCTTAGAGGACAAATTGCCACTGTCTCTCTTTTTCTGGTCAAGCTTGTTACCTAGAAGAACTAATTTCTCTTTTTCTACTTGCTTTATACTTAGCTGATTAGATATTTGTCTTCTCTTCTCTTCAACATTTTTATTCATACCTACATAAATTCCGGTCTTAGTATTCATACGATTGCCTATGTCAAAAGCCTTCACTTGACTCCCGGCTGATACTCTGCCTCCAATAATGTTTCCTTTTAGACAGAAAACGCCGCGATTGGCCACACAGTCACTATGCAATATAGAATTTTGTATAACTATATCTTCTCCAGCCTCTACGGTGGCTTGATTAATGTAGCCTGCACGTATAAACTGATCAGCCTTTATAAAAGATTTTCCTAACCCGGCGATTCCTTCTGAAACGTGGATAGATCCCCCGGCATAAATTTGTGCTCCTTCTACCATTCCATACACCGTAATGTCGCCTCGACCTTTTAAACAGTATCCTGCAGGGACATTGCCATTAATAATAATAGAACCAACAAAATCAAGGTTGCCTGTTTTCAGATCCAGATCTCCTCTGACTTCAAATAGAGGCTGCACACGGAGACCACGTTCGTCTGAACTTATCTGGCCATCAATCTTGGAATAGTAGCTATAATCGGCAGACTTAAATGCTATGTTTTCTCCTGGTTTAAGACGTGGAAGTTTTCCAGGAACAGCTTTAATAACTTCTCCATAAATGTTCTTCCCATCTATCCCCCTGGTCGGTGGTGTCAGGTAAGCAATTCGTTTACCTTCCTGAACCGAAGGAATAGATAGTATATCTCTAAAATCAGCTTTTTCTCTTTCTCTTCTGCCTAGTTGATAGGGTTTTTCAAAAACAACTGCTCCGTCCTTTCCATGAACAGGATCTTTACCTATAGCTGCCAGCAGAGATTGGGCTGAAGTGGAACCTGTGTTTACACGATTCTCCAGGGCCGTTTCCATGATACCAAAAGAGACATTTCTTTCTTTCAACTGAAGAAGGATATCATTCAGCGCAACTTCACCTGGTTGAAATTCTGACATTTCTATGTAAGCTTCCATCTTATCCTGAGAAACAGATATCTTCATACTATTCTGTTTTTCACCACACTTTCCCCTTGTATTTAAGAGTTCATCATATCGCTTAATGCGGCTTTCAGCTTAAATATGGCCTTTGCGTGTATTTGAGAGATTCTTGAAGTAGTTAAGTTAAGCACTTCGCCAATTTCCGTCAGTGTAAGCTCCTCATTGTAAAATAAACTTATCACCAATTGTTCCTTCTCATTAAGCTTTTGAATTTGAGTCGCGAGCTCCTGATAGTTCTCACCTTGAATCATTGATGCAGAAGGAGTCATTGTCTGTTCATCAGGGATCGAGTAACCAATTCCTTCTTTATGCTCCTCACCCCCGTCTTTCGGCCTTTCTTCCATTGAAAGAACATTAGCATATAACGAATCTTTCACCGTTTCTTCCACTTCTGCAGCTGTCATATTTAATTCTTTTCCGACCTCCGCAGAAGTTACCGGCCGCTGAAGACGCTGCTCCAGTTTTTCAGTCATCTGCTCAATTTTTTTCGACCGATCTCGGACCGAGCGAGGGAGCCAGTCTTCTTTTCTTAAACCGTCCATAATAGAGCCGCGGATTCTAAAAGAAGCATATGTATCAAATTTTAAATCTCTTGTCGTGTCGAACTTCTTCAGTGCATCATATAATCCAAGCATTCCTAAGCTTCTGACATCGTCCTTACTCACGCTTTTGGGTAAGTGGGCAGATATCCTCTGCACGTGGTAGCTAACTAAGTAATCATAAAGCTGAACTAATTGATTAGCAGCTTCCCCATCTTTATTGGTTGTCCATAGTTCCCATAGTTTTTCTTCTTGAGGAGATGAACAGTTTGCCATGATAACCCTCCCTGCTCTTTCTATAATCAATCACTTATCCTGCTTTTTATCTTCTTTTAAAAGTATTCGGATATTACCAAAATCCCCTTTGATAAAGCTCTTCTGCTCTATTTTCTCAATGAAGCCGGTCAAAGTTTTTTAGAGCAGCCACTACATCCCCTGTCAGTCTTCTTTATTATAGGAGCCGTTAAAGAAATAGAAAAAGCTTGTGGCACCTCGGATGACAGAGGTTTGCCATAAATTAGACAAGAGGGTAAGAGTATGAAAATTAGCAGCGTACAAGTTCCAGTAATAGAGCTACTTATCAAATAATCATTTCTTCCTTATTAACAGTTTTTATATGAAGATTTGAAGTAAGCGGATTAAACTCAATAGTCCTGCCATTTTGCCCTCCAACATCCTGAGCTTCAATAGGTATTCGCAAACTAGCAAGCTTTTTCTTTACAGCCCCAACATTTCTAGGACCTATCCTCATCATTTCACTCGTTGGTGTAAAATGAAACATTTGGGCGCCCCCTGCAATTTTTGCTTTTAATCGGAAGCTGTCAGCCCCTGATCGACTTAATTTTATAAGTAGATCTTCTATAGCGGTATCTGCATATTTAAATCGATTAATATCTCCCTTCCTGGCTAATGAAGAGTCAGGAAGCATAATATGAGCCATACCTGCAGCCTTATGGAATTCATCATATAGTACTATACCTACGCATGAACCAAGCCCTGAGGTGCGGAGTTTTTCTGAGCATTTTGTTACTTTTAGATCAGCAATACCCACTTTAACCATTTGGGTCATCTTAGTCATAATCTGATACTCCCAGGGCTTTAAACAACGTATCATATGAATCAGGGTCTGGAAATAAGAAGAAGTGTCCTTCTACAGATTCTTTACTCTCATCAGATGGGTCTGTCAGGCAAGTCTCGATTACAATGCCCTGATCACTGACTAGGGATAGTTCCAGTAAACCGAAACTTAAGATGGCTCCTGCCATATCCATATTTAATGAAGGAACAGAGGGATAAAGCGTCAATTGTGTGAAATCTGAAAGGGCTGTAAGATAAGATCCAGACAGAATATTCCCTAATTCTTTGAGAGCTGATACACCAATTTCCATAGAGTTGGAATTATGAATAGTAAAGGACGCATCTCCAGTCATGATTCTTA
>NZ_JBAPTY010000424.1:0-3370 GCF_049282395.1 Halobacillus sp.
CGGAGACAAGCGGAGCTGAAAAGGATGTCCCGCTCATACTGGTGTAGTCCCCCATATAAGACGTGCTGGTCAGGAAGACGCCGGGAGCTGCTAAATCAACCCATGTTCCGTAATTGGAGAACGCAGCTGGGTAACCGGAGCGATCCGTGGCTGCTACACTGATGACTGGAAAATAGGAAGCTGGATAGGATGCATCCCGGATTCCATCATTGGACGCTGCCGCCACGAGAACAATCCCTTCATTATAAGCTTTCCATAGCGCGCGTTCTTCGGCAGCGGACTTATGATAGGCTCCGAAGCTCATGTTAATGACGTCCACTCCCTGGTCTATGGCATAGTAAATACCGGATAAAACGTTAGAATCGCTGAATTTCCCTTCATAGTCCCCTACTTTGACCGGAAGAATTTTTGTCTCCGGAGCAAGTCCTGCGATTCCCCGGTCATTAAAATTAGCCGCGATCAATCCGGCGATATGCGTGCCGTGGCCGTGATTGTCATCCGGGTTTGCGTCATTGTTAACAAAATCATATCCTGGCAGGACGACGCCCTGAAGGTCTTCGTGATACTTGTAGACGCCCGTATCCAGTACCGCAACCGTCGTATCGGAAGAACCTCGCGTCACATTCCAGGCCTTCTCCATATTCATGTCATCATACTGATACTGTCCTGAATATTCAGGGTCAGAAGGAACGTAGGATGATTCACTTATGTAGTCCGGGTCAGCCGTAAGGACCGCCGGATCTTCGTTTAATTGCTGCAGCACGTGGTGATAATCCGCGTCTTCCTTCACTTCAAGCAGGCGGAAGTTATGCTGTTTGAGCGCTTCGGACAGGGGTCCTTCATTTACTTCATACGTCTCTGTTGAAAACGATGAAGACTCCTTCACTTCGATTAAGATGCCGCGGTTATGTACGTCTTTCAGATCCACCTCTTCGACTTGCTTGGAGCTTTTGGAGCTCTCTTTCTTATGTACTTGTTTGACGGGTCTATCATCCTTCTTGAAAGAAGATTCCTCTTCCGGTTTGGAAGTTTGTGTTTCTCCTTTCGTTATCTCCTCTAAAGGAATCTCCTTCATTCTTTCTTCTGCCTGGACCGATGATGATGGAGCCATACCTGTGAGCGTCGGGGCTACAAGGGTCAGGCTGAGCATCACCGATGTAATTGAATACCTGGTACGTTTCTTCATATAATTCCTCCTACTAATCTATCAGCATTTGTAACCTGATTGTAACATTAACCGGTTACGAAAGAATATAGTCCCAGAATAAACCACAACTAAATACCCCGCATCTGTCAATTACCACCTCCTTCCACCTCAGGTCTCCCAGGATCTGGGAGACCTGAGGTGGGTATATTTGGCAGTTTTATTACAAACCCTTTTCAATAGACTAGATTCCTAGTATGGTAAGACTAAACAACTAGGAGGTACGCATAATGAGAAATTGGATGACGTTTTTAGCTGCTTTCCTTTTGGTTACAGCTTTAACGACGCAGCCCGCTGAGGCGGAAGAGGCTTTCCGCGACCTGGATCAAACGCCGTGGGCGAAGGAAGAAATCACGTATTTAAGTAACGAAGGGATTATTAATGGATATGGGAACGGCTACTTCGGTCCCAAGGATCCTATCACTCGTGCGCAGGCCGCGATGATGCTCGTCAACGACTTGTACCCGAATGCCGAAGCTCAGGAAGATCCCGGATTTTATGATTTAAGCAGAGACAGTATTTACTATAATGCGATCGCCGTAGCCGCACAGAAAGGCTTAGTGTCCGGATACCCGGATGGAACCTACAAACCGGACGCTTATATTAAGCGGAATGAAGCTGCCTTTTTAATCGACCGCGCTTATAACGTAAAACGAAATTACGGGGAAAATGTCTTTTTCTCAGATGTCGGTGATAACTGGTCGACCGGTGCCATTAAAGACCTCGCGTCTCAGGGCATCATAAACGGCTATACAGACGGCACGTTCCGCCCGTCTCAATCAATTAACCGTGCTGAATTTTCGGTCGTTCTTTCTTATACGGTTAACAAAAATCTTCGTCCTCTTGATGATATGACCGTTCATTTCATCGATGTTGGCCAGGGAGACAGCACGCTGCTTGAAACCCCATCCGGCCAAACGATCCTGATCGATGGTGGACGTAAATCAGCAGGACAAGAAGTGGTGGATTACTTAGCATCTGCAGGGATCGACACGATTGATTTAATGGTTGCTACTCACCCGGACGCTGATCACATCGGCGGTTTGATCGATGTGCTGGAAACGATGGACGTGAAGCAAGTGCTCGACAGCGGCAAAGACCATACGACGGATACGTACATGGACTACCTGGACTTGATCGATGAGAAGGATATTCCTTTTGATACAGCTGTCGAAGGTGAAGTTCTATCCTATGAAGACATGAGTATGAAAGTGATGAACAGCAAAGAGTCTTCCAGTGATAACAATGAATCCTCGATTGTATTAAAGGTTACTCACGGGGAAGTTGACTTCTTATTAACGGGAGACGCTACCGTTGAGAATGAAGAAGAAATGCTCCCGGCTTACAATCTAGAAGCTGAAATATTGAAAGTCGGCCACCATGGCGCCTCAACGTCCACTTCTGATGAATTTGTGGATGAAGTACAGCCTGAAGTGGGGATCTTATCCTATGGTGAGAACTCTTATGGACACCCGGACTCTGAAGTGGTGAACCGCCTGTGGCAGGCAGACGTCAAACTTTACTCTACGTGTGACGAGGGAGACATTACGATCACCTCTACCGGAAATAACTATGACGTGAACGCTTCAACTTTCGATGGCAGCGATCCTTGTATAGCCGATCAGGATGATGGCAATAATGGTGACAATGACGGGGAAACTCCTGGCTTGATTAACGTGAATACGGCAGGCTACGAGGAGCTGCAGGAGGTTAACGGCATCGGCCCAACCATTGCAGGGAATATCATCGAGTATCGTGAAACTTACGGTGATTTCCAAACCTACGAAGAGCTGCTCAATGTGAGTTATATCGGAGAAGCTACGCTTGAAGAAATCAAGCCGCAAATTACACTTTGAGGTGAATGATCCATGCGTTATACCATCGATCGTTTTGAAAACGGGAAAGCCGTTCTCTTAGAAAAAGGAAACGAATATAACGAGAAACTGATTCCTATAGAACGCATGCCTTCCCACGCCAAAGAAGGAGATCTGGTAGAACCCGCCGATCTCGGTCATGGCAAGGACTATCAAGTGCTTGAACAGGAAACAGCCGAACGCCGCAAGCAAGCCAAAGAGAAATTAGAAAAACTAAAGAAAAAATCCAAAAAGAAATAAAAGTGACCACGGAATACAAATCCAAATCCTTCCACCTCAGGTCATCCAGATT
>NZ_JBAPTY010000425.1:0-3655 GCF_049282395.1 Halobacillus sp.
GCGGGACATCTCTCATTCATCTGCCGAGCGCGTGATTCTGCCGGATGCGACGATAGCTATTAACTACATGCTCAATCGTTTCGCTTCGATCGTTAAGAATTTAACGGTCTTCCCGGAACGGATGCAGGAGAATATGGAGAAAACATACGGATTAATCTTCTCTCAAAGAGTTCTGCTGACACTGATTGATGAAGGTATGGTCCGAGAAGAAGCTTACGATCTGGTGCAGCCGAAAGCCATGGAAGCGTGGGAACGTGGTATTCCATTCCGTGAACTGGTAGAAGCGGATGAGCAGATCACGGCGACGCTGTCAGAAGAACAGCTGGACGCCTGCTTCGATTACAAACACCACCTGAAAAACGTCGACCGCATCTTCAGCCGCATCGGCCTGTAAATTACCAATAACTGTATGACCTGGTCCTCCAATCATTTACAGACCAGGTCATACATAAATTACCAGATCTCCACATCCATCTAATACTATTTAAGTGAGGTGTCTATTGATGAAGGGTTCGCTGTTATATGAAGGAAAAGCCAAGAAAGTTTATCACGTGACGGACCAGCCGGAACGATTAATTTTATCTTATAAGAACGACGCCACCGCCTTTAACGGCAAGAAAAAAGATCAATTTGAAGGCAAAGGCCGGCTGAACAATTTGATTACCTCCCGAGTATTTGACTATTTAAAGCTGCATCACATTCCATCCCACTTTATTGAAGCGTTGAACGATACGGAACAACTAGTTGAAAAAACGACCATTATTCCTTTAGAAGTGGTTGTACGTAATGTCGCTGCCGGCAGTATAACACGCAGGCTCGGTATCGAAGAAAAAACAACCTTCACCCCGCCTATTGTCGAATTATTTTATAAAAAAGATGAACTGGATGATCCTATCATTAACGACGTTCATGCTTATCACCTGACAGATGTCAGCGAACAGGAATTAACCCACATCAAAGAAATGGCCCTTACGATCAATGAACATTTAATCGAACTATTTAAACAGGCTGGACTGCAGCTTGTTGATTTCAAACTGGAATTCGGACGCTTAAAAAACGGAACGATTGTCCTGGCTGACGAAATTTCACCAGATACATGCCGTCTTTGGGATTTAGAGAGCGGACAGAAACTGGACAAGGATGTCTTCCGCGAGGGTATTGGAAACTTGATCGAGACGTACGAACTAATATTACAACGACTGGAGGAAAACACATGCGCAAAGTAAAGATCTACATCACATTAAAAGAAGGGGTTCTTGATCCCCAGGGTAAAGCAGTACAGAACTCCCTTCATTCCCTGGAGTATAAAAACGTCAACGAGGTACGCGTTGGCAAGTATATGGAAGTTATGATGGAAGACACGAACGATATTGAAGAGCAGGTAGATAAGATGTGCGATCAATTGCTTGCGAACCCAGTCATTGAAAATTACACCTACACGATCGAGGAGGTTGTCTAAGTGAGATTTGCTGTTGTCGTATTTCCAGGCTCCAATTGTGATCGTGATATGTACTTCGCTGTCAAAGACGCCCTCGGAGAAGAAGCCGATCTTGTCTGGTATCAGGAAGCGGATTTGAGCTCGTATGATGCCGTACTTCTACCGGGCGGATTCTCTTATGGAGATTATTTGCGCTCAGGAGCCATCGCTTCTACTTCCAATGTGATCGGTCAGATCCGTGAAGCAGCGGAAGCGGGCAAACCGGTACTTGGTGTCTGTAACGGATTCCAGATTCTGCTTGAGATGGGGCTTTTGCCAGGCGCTATGTTATCCAATAAGCATCTGAAATTCATGTGTCATTTTGAAACATTAAACGTAGAAAATGCGGAAACCATGTTCACCCGTAATTATGAACCACAGGAAAAAATCAGCATCCCGATTGCTCACGGCGACGGAAACTATTATTGTGATGAAGCCACTTATCAGGAACTGAAAGATAATCGCCAGATTGCTTTCACATATGAGAACAATCCCAACGGATCCGTAGGGAACATCGCCGGGATTACGAACAAAGCAGGTAATGTGCTTGGCATGATGCCTCACCCGGAACGAGCGGTGGAAGCTATAGTTGGAAATGAAGACGGACTGCGTTTGTTCCAGTCTATTTTGACACATTGGAGGAATAACCATGCCATCAAAGCTTGAAATCAGCCCGGAACAGATCGAACAGCAAAAGCTTTACAGTGAAATGGGACTGCGGGACGAAGAATATGCCTCCATTAAAGATATTCTCGGCCGCCGTCCGAATTATACAGAAACCGGTCTATTCTCTGTTATGTGGTCGGAACATTGCAGTTACAAAAACTCCAAACCGCTTCTAAGGAAGTTTCCAACAGAAGGGCCGCAAGTCCTTCAAGGTCCAGGAGAGGGAGCTGGCATCATCGATATTGGCGATGACCAGGCAGTTGTTTTCAAAATTGAAAGTCATAATCACCCTTCTGCTGTGGAGCCTTACCAGGGAGCAGCGACCGGTGTTGGCGGTATTTTACGTGACGTCTTCTCCATGGGTGCACGCCCGATTGCTTTACTCAATTCCCTTCGATTTGGATCGCTGAAACAGCCTCGCGTTAAGTATTTGTTCGAAGAAGTAGTCCGCGGGATCGCAGGCTACGGCAACTGTGTCGGCGTCCCGACAGTAGGTGGCGAGGTCCAGTTCGACAATGCCTACAACGGCAACCCGCTTGTCAACGCCATGTGTGTCGGGTTGATCGAGCATAAGGATATTCAAAAAGGAATTGCTGCCGGGATCGGCAATACAGTTATGTACGTTGGAGCTAAAACCGGGCGTGATGGTATTCACGGGGCAACGTTTGCCTCCGAAGAGCTCTCCGAAGAATCTGAAGAGAAGCGTCCTTCGGTGCAGGTTGGTGACCCATTCATGGAAAAACTCCTCATTGAAGCTTGTCTGGATGTCATTCAGCACGAAGCACTTGTAGGTATTCAGGATATGGGCGCTGCCGGTCTCACTTCTTCAGCCAGTGAAATGGCCAGTAAAGCAGGGACGGGCATGACGATGAACCTTGATTTAATCCCTCAGCGCGAACTGGACATGACACCTTATGAAATGATGTTGTCTGAGTCTCAGGAACGCATGCTGCTTGTTGTGGAAAAAGGACGCGAAGAAGAAATCGCACAAGTATTCCGTAAATATGATCTGGAAGCTGTGGCAGTAGGAGAAGTTACGGATACGAAGCACTTCCGGCTGGAGCATCGAGGAGAGATGGTGGCGGATGTACCGGTGGATAGCCTGGCGGAGGACGCTCCTGTCTATCATCAGCCTTCTGTGATTCCGGCTTACTATAACGATTTCCAGGCAATGGAGCCTTACGTCCCAACCGTAACGGACCATAGGTACACCCTTCACAATCTTTTAAGTCAGCCGACCATTGCCAGTAAAGAATGGGTCTATGACCAGTATGATTCCATGGTCCAGACGAACACCGTCGTATCTCCAGGTTCAGATGCAGCCGTATTACGGGTTCGAGGCACGGATAAAGCTCTTGCGATGACGACCGACTGTAACTCCCGCTATATCTATGTGGACCCGGAAGTCGGAGGCAAAATTGCTGTTGCGGAAGCAGCCCGGAATATTGTCTGCTCCGGCGGACGACCTCTAGGACTGACGGACGGTTTGAACTTCGGATCTCCAGAAAATCC
>NZ_JBAPTY010000426.1:0-7716 GCF_049282395.1 Halobacillus sp.
GTGGAATCACCCCGAAAGACACGACCAGCATAAGCCGACCATCAAAAGGATGGCGGTTTTTCAATCCGTTGATGAGCGGCTTATGTCTCGAGTGTCTGGGTGATGGAACAAGACGAGTTATTTCCCCACCAACCCTCTTCCACATAGAGTAACGGACCCCAACTATCTCGAAACTGAGTCTTCAAGTAACGGGAGCTTAACCTTAAAATCAACACGGAAGTTTAACAGAGACAAAAACTAAAAAAGCAGCCCTCTGGTATGCGGCTGCTTTTCTCATATGGTATCATCAATTAACATAAGAGGATTCAAGTTTCTTTGCGTGTTTTTCATCTATTAGTTCTTCAATTTTATCAATGGCTTTCTGGTCTTCTAAAAGCTGTTGTTTATTTTGAGCGACTAATTCTTCAAAAGAGATTCTGCTCATTCTCATAACCATCAAACTCCTTTCTATTAAACTACAATCAAATTATAACAAAATTCTACAGAGAAACTATCGAAATTGTTTGAACATTTTGTTAAATATATGTAAAGAGGTGCTCAGCAATGGAACAACATATCAACCCCCGCCTAAACGATATTCAAATATCAGGGATTCGCCGCTTCTTTAATATGGTGAACCAATATGATGATGTCGTATCCCTTACTATTGGCCAGCCTGATTTTTATACACCTGATCATATTAAGCAGGCCGCCGTCAATGCGATCCAGCATAACAGAACGACTTACACTCCGAATGCTGGAATTCTTGAGCTAAGAAAAGCCATCGAACAATATGTATCTGAGAAATATAATTTATCCTATCAATCCGATGAAGAAATAATCGTGACGGTCGGAGCCTCCCAGGCGATTGATGCCACACTTAGAACCATCCTTACCCCAGGAGACGAAGTTATATTACCAGGTCCTGTTTACCCTGGATATGAACCTTTGATTAAACTTGCGGGAGCCACCCCCGTTTACGTAGATACGAGAGAGCAGGGTTTTAAACTCTCAGCAGAGCAGCTTGAACAATCCATAACACCAAAAACGAAAGCCGTTATCCTTCCCTATCCATCTAATCCTACGGGAGTTTCGTTGACGGAAAGTGAGTTACGCGGAATTGCAGATGTATTGAAGAAACATAAACTGTTCGGATTGGCCGATGAAATTTATAGTGAACTGGTTTATACAGGGAATCATACATCCATCGCCCAGTTTTCGGATGTCCGGGATCACATCATTGTCATTAACGGTATTTCCAAGTCCCATGCCATGACCGGGTGGAGAATTGGCTTTTTACTTGCTCCGGCCTGGCTTGCCAAGCACATCTTAAAAGTACATCAGTACAATGTTTCCTGCCCGACTTCGATCAGCCAGTATGCAGCGCTCGAAGCATTGACTAATGGAAAAGAAGACCCCTCCTTTATGAAGGAAGAGTATAAAGAAAGAAGGGATTATGTAATGAGCCGGTTATCTGGAATGGGACTTGACTACGTCGTGCCTGACGGAGCCTTTTATATATTCCCTAAGTTTCCTTTGGATGGGATGACGAGTTTTGAAAAAGCCGTCCAGCTTTTAGAAGAGTGCCGTCTTGCCTTGGTTCCTGGTGATGCATTTTCTACTTACGGCGAAGGGTACATGCGACTATCGTATGCTTATAGTCAAGACACCCTCAAAAAAGGACTGGACAGACTGGAAGATTTTATGGCCGATTAAAAAAGCCTGCAGCTCAAGCTGCAGGCTTTTACTTATTAGCTTTATGTTGAATTTGATTGAGGACAGCATCTAACTCCTGGCTTATTTTAACCGACTCTTCACTGGAAAAACCTTTTTCTAACGCAACTTCAGTCATCCGTTTGCGAAGTGCTTCTATTTTAATGGAAACAGGATCTTCCTTTGGTGTAGACACAACTGGCTACCTCCTTGGCTTAATGGGCATGTGACAACAATTCAAAGGAAAAGAATGTGTGTTCCCCTTGACAGAAAAATTATCTCAATTTTTTTTATATTTGTAAATGTAGTTGCCAAAACTTCTATTCATTCGACAATAATTTTACACATGTAAATTATCTGTTAAATCACTGCTTTCCCGTCTTTTCTTTTAAGTGGGATGTGATAAAATATAGGGGAAGTGAACATTATCTAATCTCATGTTCATGGAGAAAGGAAGATATAAAGTGTCAGAGCAATCTAAGAACGAATGGCTCGAATGGATTAAAGCCATCGTTGTGGCCATTGCGTTAGCATTCATTTTACGTACTTTTTTCTTTGCCACTTCTATTGTAGAAGGAGCCAGTATGGACCCGACACTTGAAAACGGCGAACGCGTCATGTTCAACAAAATTATTTATTATATTGATGAACCCGAACGGGGAGACATTGTCATTATTGAAAGACCGGTAAAGAGTTATGTTAAGCGCATTGTAGGTCAGCCGGGCGATACGATCGAAATACGCGATCATACGCTGTTTATAAATGGGAAAGAACAAAATCAGCCCTACCTTAATCAAACAGCTATTCACGCCACCAGAGACTTTGGTAAAGTAGAGGTCCCGGAAGACCACTATTTCGTGATGGGAGATAACCGTTCCATCAGTAAAGACAGCCGTAATGGACTTGGCTTCGTTAAGGAAAGTGAAATTATCGGGCGAACCGAGCTCGTGATCTATCCATTTAATGAGTGGGGTCTAACAAATTAATCAGTAAAAAGACGAGTCTGAGAAGTGTATGACCACTTTCAGACTCGTCTTTTTTATTTGATCGAATAAATTTTTTCAGGTAGTTGGTGAAGCGTTTCAATTAATAGATCAAGTTTTCCCTCAACGCGGTGCAGCAAATAAAAAGTTACCGCAATCGGGAAGCCGACATCTGTAATGAAAGGCAGCCAAGTTTCCACCTTCTTCACCTCCTTTTCTCTTCTGGAAGGGTCCGTTCGCAACATTATAGTTGGGTTGGTGGGGAAATGATGAGACTCCCGTGGGAGAAGGAGCTAGGCGAGACCCCACAAGGAGTGTTAACGACTGAGGAGGCTCATGTAAAAGGAGGATCGACTAAAGTCGCCACGTCCTGTGGCAACGTCGATCGACCCTACGTCGTGCAGGGCCACAGGAAAGCGAGTTATTTCCCCACCAACCCTTATCCTTCTAACGTAAAGGACCCATTTATCTCGAGACTGAGTCTTACAAAAACGGGAGCTTTAGGGGAGGATTAGCCCTGTCTTTAACGGTTTTCTTCTCTTAGAAAGACAGCCGCTATTTTTGAAAAATAGCGGCTGTGTTCAATTATTAAATTTCTACATCAAATACATTGCGTTCCACAATGCGCGCTTCTTTTTTAGCGACTAAATCCCCGCCGCTTGTCGTAAAACAGTTCTCCAGCAGGATCGTGTCCATAACGGAATTAATCAGGACCGGATCTGCCGGCTCAACAGGCTCGTCCAGGGTAAGTGTTACGGTACGGTTTTCTTCGTTTAAGAATTTCAACTCAAGCTTTTTCAACTTCATTTCTCCTCTTTTATTCTATTTTTTTTACAAATCAATCAAAATGGAATTATCATTTCGTTCAACTGCATACAATAGATGCTGTTGAAGAGGCGCCATTGCCGTTGCTACACGGTACAACTGATCTTCAGAAGCTGTCATTTTAATGTTGTTAAAAGACTTCGTACGGAAGATAGTGTTCCCTTTCTCATCCTGACCATTTTCAAGAACGAGTTGAAGCTGTGAGCGTACAATTTCAGTGCTTACTGCCATTATGTTTCACCTCCCTTCACTTCTATAATCGAAGGGAAGCTCAAATAGGTGTCAAAAAAAAGATTCGCGGGATCAGCTTAATGAGCTTCTCCTGCGAACCTTCTTTTTCATCTTATATGATATGTCATTCCAAAGTTAAGTACAGATTATCCTCGATCGAAAATACACATTCCAATGAAACCTAGTGACACAATTACACAAACAATGAACATAACTACTTCAGCCATATCCTCACTCCTTTCCTCTATACCTATTTTAGCAAAAAACAAACGAATATGCTGAGTCTATTTTTAGTCGAAATGATCCTATCCATTCATTATAAAAGATTCACTTCCCTAATGAAAAGTAAACTACTAAAATTCATAGGACTGTCATAACTTTTAGACCACTTTGTGAATGATTGCACAAAGTATATCACCTTAATGCTTACCCTTATATACTATAGGTGTAAGCAAGAGATCAGCCAATCATGTGAAAAGCTGAACAAACTAAAGGAGTGAGTGTTATGATTAATCAATGGTTTAGAAACAATGAGAAAGCAGCCCTTATTTTGACCGTCATTCGTGTGTACTTAGGTTATACTTGGCTCACATCTGGATTAGGAAAAGTGACAGGAGGATTTGAAGTGAATGGCTTCTTAATGGGGGCCATAGGTAAAGCTGAAGGTGCTCATCCTGCGGTGCAGGGATGGTGGGCATTATTCTTGGAACAGATCGCCCTCCCGAACCATGAATTATTCGCTTTCCTGGTAATGTGGGGTGAAGTGTTTGCTGGAATTGCACTCATACTTGGTTTATTTACGAATATCGCCGCTCTTGGAGGTATTTTGATGAACTTCGCATTTTTGTTCAGTGGTACAACCAGCACAAATCCACAGATGGTATTACTAACCGTCTTTCTGTTAGTAGCGGGAGCAAACGCCGGTAAATACGGACTTGATCGCTGGGTTCTTCCTCATCTTCCTCGTAAAATAGCATGGCCAAAAAGGAAAACGCTGGCCCATTAATCATTATAGAACGTTGTTGAAGTCCTATGGCATATTCCATAGGACTTCTTTCTGTTTAACCCCCTCTCCTTTGAGGTATGATTAGGTAGAAAATACTTTCCATTACATAATTTCTTTTAATTTCGAGAGCAGGGTGAAATGATGGACACTATTCTTTATCGCTTTTTCATTTTCTGGTACCTATGCGGCGTTGTTTTACTTACATTCGACTGGCTGCCGCCCTGGCTGGAATGGGCCAACAGTGTATTTTTAATTACCGCAGGTGTGATTGCCATTATTTATTTTATTCGTATGTACGGAGCAGCTGGAGGAGTGCTCTACAGTTTATTTATTATCGTTTTCAGTATCTATGTAGAACACCTGGGTGTCGCTTACAATTTTCTTTTCGGCTCCTATGATTATAACCAGAATTTCGGATTCAAGGTCTTCGATACGCCTGTAACCATTGGATTCGCCTGGATGCTGATAATTGGCTGTTCTCATGAATTGTCGCGGGGGATTACGGAGAAATGGAGCGGCTTCTTCCGTCATATTTCTTTCGTTATTACAGGGGGACTACTCGCTGTTACGATGGACCTGATCCTTGATCCAGTTTCGTACAAAGTTAAAGAATATTGGATTTGGCAGGAGCCTGGTGTTTATTACGATATCCCCTTTTCCAACTTCATGGGGTGGTTTGTCCTTGCCGCTATATTTCACGCCGTATTTCTACTATGGAACCCTGTAAATGTCTCCCCCTCTTCGCTTTGGCCGTCACGTATGGCTCTTACGTTTGGCTTAATTATTGGGATGTTCTGTATCATGGCCATCAGTGGCGGACTATTTGGCGCCGCCATTTTAGTAGGGTCTCTTGCCGCAATATGGTATATCATTTATTTTTGGAGGAAGAAAGGCTATGCTGAAAGCTAAAAAGAATTCATTTATTGAATGGGGATTTTCGAGGTTTAATCGCTTTCTTTTAAAATCCCAGTTTAAGCGCATTAATGTATCTTATTCAACTTTGCCAGAAGGGCCTGCTCTATTTTTAATTAATCACTCAACATGGTGGGACCCCTTAGTAATTTATCATTTGAATCGAGAGATTATTCAGTCCGATGGCTATGGAATGATGCATGAAGACGGCATAAGACGCTTTCCCTTTTTCCGCCGGATTGGTGCTTTTTCCATTAACACGAATGATCGGAAGCATCTGCTTGAATCGTTAAATTATAGTAAAGCACTTCTTGAGCAAGGCAGCACGGTATGGATTTTCCCTCAAGGAGAGGAGCAGCATTTGGAGAAACGGCCACTTGAGTTTTTTACAGGTATCGCCTACATAGCTAAGAAGTGTCCTAGCGTCCCTGTAGTACCGATTTCCATTTACTATTCGTTTGAGCATACTAAAAAACCAAACATCTACATTAAGATAGGAGAGCCACTTGCGCAGGAAGAGTATTCATCATTAAATAGAAAAGAAATGACACGTTATTTTGAAAATCATTCCACCGAACAGCTGGATCAGCTGCGTGAAACGATTATTAAGGAAGACCATCATTCGTTTAGAACCCTGTAGCAGAAAGGAAGGGATATCGTGACGTTTTTTACCATTGTCCTGATCATAACGGTTCTTCTCAATATGTGGACGATCATAAACAGCTTTTTCTTACTGCCTTTATCTCCAGCTGATCACTTAAAAAGTAACCCCCGTGTCTCCCTTCTTATTCCCTTACGAAATGAAGAAGAAAACGTGGAGGGGCTGATGAATTCGATCCATAGATTGAGCTACCCTTCGCTTGAGGTGATCTTTCTGGATGATCATTCAGAGGATAAAACATACGAGAAGCTCTTGTATGAAACGAAAAATGATCCGCGATTTAAGGTTCATCAAGGAAAAGAGCTGCTGGATGGCTGGAATGGAAAAGTTCACGCCTGTTATCAGCTCTCCGAATTAGCAAGCGGGGACTACTACTTATTTCTGGATGCCGACGCGCGCGTTGCACCGTCAATCATCGAAAAGACCCTTGCCACGATGGAAAAACACGGAGCTTCGATGCTAAGCGGCTTCCCTCATTATCCAAACGACCATTTCCTAAGTCATATGCTGGTCCCGCTTCAACACATGGTCGTGCAGCTTCACCTCCCTCTTGCTGTAGCTAACTTTACAAAAAAACCAATGTTTACAGCGGCGTGTGGTATTTTTATTATGGTGGAACGTAAAGCCTATGAAGCAATCGGCGGACATGAGTCCGTTAAAGGTTCCCTCGTAGAGGACGTGCACATCAGCAGGGAAATGAAAAAGAACGGCTATAAAATGGTGCTTGCGAATATTACACCTTCCGTTCTTTCCTATATGTACCATCATCCTAAAGAAACATGGGCCGGCTTCCAGAAAAACATCTATACCGGGTTAGGACGATCAGCGGCTCTAGTTGTGATCTTGTCGCTTCTTTATACTCTTTTGTTTCTTGTCCCGTTTGGATTTATCGCTATTGCTTTTGTAGAAGGTAGCTGGCTGTATGTGCTGCCCTATCTGCTCACCGTATCCTTTAAAATGTATATCGATGCTCGCACAGGTCACCCATTATGGCTGTCCTTTTTTATCCCCGTGTCGATCGTTTTGCTTATATTAATTATGATTTCCTCCATGACAGTACATATCAGGGGAAAATCCTATCAGTGGAAAGGGAGATCTTACGAATGAAAGTTGCTATAGTCGGGGGCGGCTTAGGAGGGCTTTCGGCGGCTGTCACCCTGGCCAAGTCCGGAGCCGAAGTTAAACTTTTCGAAAAGAATGACCATTTTGGAGGAAAGATGATGCCAGTCAATGAAGCAGGCTATCATTTCGATTTCGGGCCGAATACCATCACCATGCCAGAGGTATTTCAAGATGTCCTTCGGCAGGGCTGTCTAGAAAAAGAACTCCCCTTTACTAAACTTACTCATCATACTAGAAACCAGTTTAAGGATGGCACAACCTTTGATCTGTCCTCAGACCGGCAA
>NZ_JBAPTY010000427.1:0-3499 GCF_049282395.1 Halobacillus sp.
TTAGTAGGGCACTCGAGCTCTCTTCCATGTCTTCTAAACTCTCGTTATAATAAAGACAGAAGGGATGTGTGCGATATGAAAGCTGGAAGAAATGACCCGTGTCCGTGCGGCAGCGGGAAGAAGTACAAAAAGTGCTGCGGAGATAAAAAGGTAGTTAGTCTAACTGGAACAGTAGTGAGAGAGGAACTGGATCAGTTATATTATCGATTTCAGGATTATATAATGGATCACTATCCTTATCTATTAAATCCTCAAGAGCCCATCGATCAAATGGAGGAGTTTAAGGATAGTATGATGGTTGCGGATAAGACCATTTTACAGACCGATTCCCAGGGACAATCAATTATGCAGGAGTTTGTGGACCGAGTGAAGAAGGGAGTTTCTCGCCCAATTACACGAGAAGCACTAGAGCACTGGCCTCAATCAATCCCAGGCTTATTTACCGTAGTGGAAAAAGTGGATAAGGGGGTTGTCAAGCTCGAGCGTGAATGGACGGAAGAAGTGTATGAGGTTAACATTACGCTATTGGCTGATTCTGAAGTTGAAGTGATGACCCATTATTTTGGTATATTAATGAACTGGGGAAATTATTATCAGTTTGTTCCAAGCGCGTTAAGTGTGGATCCCGAGTTATTTTCCTCCTTTTCTAATTATGTGAAAATGGAATACGAGGCGAGTCATGCCCAGGGATCCATCGCTGATTTCTATGCTTCTCATTTCTCAGAGTATTTGATAGATTTCCTTCACTTCGACGTGGAAGACAACCTAGTTGATAGCTGGGATGGGAGTGAGGAGGAGAAAGAGGTTCTTTGGCTATTAGATCAGAAGATTGATCCTTTGATCAAGCAGCAGGATAACTATATTCACCTTCACCACCTCTGGATGTATTACTGTGATCATCATTTTCCGACGGTTCGTAAACCAGAGGTGTTTGCTGCGACACTGGAGTACTACTATAAGGACAACCCTCATTTCGGTTATTTAAAGCCTGTTACTCAAAAAGAGGTTGCTAAAAAGTATGGAGTAAGTCCAAATAGCATTTCCCGGCGTGTGGAAGAAATGGATGAGGCTTATTTTAACTTGCTCCAAGAATATGGAGAAACCGATCAACCGTCTTCTGGCCCAGTTTTTAATCAATTTACGTTCCCAAGCTGGGAAGTGGCAGCAGAACGTGCTAATTATGAGATGATTGCTCGACTTTCCAGGGAGAATTTTTCTACAAGACAAGAAATGGAGAGCTTCATACAGGCTAGTTCCTCCAAGACTTTCGTTCCAAAAACGAATGAAGAAATGGCCCAGCTTCTCGCTTATGATGCCTATGTGGCAGAGACCGTAGAGAAAAGAAAGCAGCTGGTCAACGAAGCTCTTCACCTTCATCCAAAATCGGTGGATGCCCGTGTTTTACAAGCACATCTTGAGACGGAACCTTTAAGAAAATTGAATATACTCTATAAAGCCTCCAGAGATGCCCTCATCGAAGGTCTTGACTTAGATAGTGGAGAACTGTGGAATGACGTGACAGCACGGCCATTTATGAGAGCTCAAGAGCTACTGGCTTCCGTTCATGCAGAAGAAGGCGACCTGGAACGCGCGATCGAATTATATGAAGAACTGCTCAAGTATAATGAAAATGATAACCAGGGGATCCGGCAGGAAATCTTTCCACTGTATATGAAGTCCGGACAGCTTGAGAAAGCTGAAGAGATTCTTCGAAAATACCCGGATGATGGTACGTGGGGAGCTTATTCGGAAGCCCTTCTAACAATTGAAGAGGGCCACCCTCCGGAATTGATAGAAGAATTTCTTTTTGACGCGGAGGAGGAAAACCCATTGGTTCTTTCTTATTTAGCAGGTATGAAAAGTTGGGATAAACTTCCACGGACCTATCAGCCTGGCTCTGAAGAAGAAGCCATTGTCTATCATTACCGGAATGCTTCTGCCTGGAAAGAGCATCTACATCATGTAATAGAATATTTAAATGAACAGTTCATGTTTTTTGACTGAAGATAGAAACGTAATTGGTAAAGACGCGGACTTGAATATTAACGATCATGTTCATTGCGATTCTTCCCGCGTACACCTTGTTAAGGGGTGTATGTCAGGGGAGAATTTTTTGTAGCAGGAGGTTCATTCATCACGCAGCAAAATCTTTGGCACAAAGCGAATGTAGACCAGTTCGCTAATCAGTTCTACGATGGTTTGGGTAATGATCACAGCCGCCACCATACTCCCTATCTCTGGTAATGAAAAGGCGAGGGGAAGCACAACTAAAGAGTTCCTGGTAGAGCTGCTGAAAATAAGGGTGCGACCTGATTTCGTATCTAATTTAAACCATTTCGCTGCGAACTTAGATAGGAAAGGCATAATGATCATAAAAGCCACGTAAAGAGGGATAACTTTCACAACATCGTCTGCATATGCCGGTAATTTTGGAAATTGTGAAGCTGCCACTACAAAAAGTATCAAAGCCATAAAGGGGACAGGCAGCCAGGCTGATCCACTTAATATCTTTGTCCCTAGGCGGTATCTCTTTGCTGCTAATTGGATACAGACTGCAGTGATAAGAGGAATGAAAATGAGTCCAAAGAAGGCTTCCAGGAAAGGGGGGGGATTTACGATGCCTGCAGCGTCCTTTCCCATAAACATCCATAAATACAATGGTAAAAGCACTAGCTGTATGATCAGTAAAATGGGAGTAGAGGCTAACATCAGCCTCTCATCACCCTTTCCTAAAGCTGTGAAAGCAATGACATAGTCAATGCAA
The DNA here is from genome assembly GCF_049282395.1 of Halobacillus sp. Taxonomy (NCBI): domain Bacteria; kingdom Bacillati; phylum Bacillota; class Bacilli; order Caryophanales; family Bacillaceae; genus Halobacillus; species Halobacillus sp. The sequence continues at coordinate 2,765 of NZ_JBAPTY010000427.1, forward strand.
GGGGTTAATAACACGAGATAAAACCCTATCAAAAGTTCAGGACTTTGTGGTAAAAACCGGGCCAGGAGCCAGACCAATATCGGTACCATAATAAAATTGGTCGTTAATAGAGCTTTGAGAAACTTTTTATCGCCTAGTGATTCTTTCAGTGAAGTAAATGGAATTTGAGAAAACATGCTATACATTAAGCATGCTATTACGATAGAAATCATCGATTCCAGACTTTCAGCGGACCGTGGCATAAGGAATCCGAAACCTGCCGCTGCGATCAGGAATATAAAGTAAATCCAAATTTGGTTGTTTTCAACTTTTTCTCTAGAAAGCAGAGGAATTCTCCTCTCTTCATTTATTTGGTTTGCTTAAAAGTAAAAATCAACATGGAGATTGAGTAAGATCATTCTCCATGTTGATTTTTTTCTGCAACGGTCGTAGGTGCTACTCCCCAAACGCTTCCGGAAGCATCTTAAATCCATCAATCTCTGCATCTTCTTCTACTTCAATCATAATGCAGCGTTTCCCTTTATAGTTGACCTGTCTCACATATTCCAGATCCTGGGGACTGATGGAAATGTTAGCGATCTTGGTGTTGATCTTGATTGACTTGGTTTTATATTTAGGCACAATGCTGCTTGCCTTGAGCTCATACGTTTCGTTATCAGTAACTCGTTGAAAAGCGGTTTTTACTTTTTCAGAATCGACTTTTTCTCCGCTCTGATTCAGAACGCGCTCCACGTC
>NZ_JBAPTY010000428.1:0-5286 GCF_049282395.1 Halobacillus sp.
CAATCAAATAATTTCCTGGGAAGAACATCTGGCTTGGTTTGAAAAGGAACAGTCCAATCCATCCTCCGCTTCCCAAATTTTTATACACCAGGCCCGCCCTCTTGGTGTCGTCCGGTTCACAGGTATCGATCAGGAGAATGAAACGTGTAAGTGGGGTTTTTATATCGGAGATAAAGATGCCCCTAAGGGTTCCGGGACCATCATGGGTATATTAGCGCTCGACTTTATTTTCGAAACTTTTCCTATCAGGAAAGTGTGTGCCGAAGTGCTTGATACCAATCAGGTTAGTCTCCGTTATCATGAAAAGCTAGGGTTTAAACAAGAGGGGCGTCTTCTCCAACAGCTAAAAAGAGAGAAGCTGCTCATCGATGTTATCCCAATGGGGTTGTTTAGGTACGAATGGATCAATCAACGTAAAATTCTGGCGGGGAGGCTGTGATATGGAAATAAGAGTTGGAAACAGGAAAATTGGACCTAAGGCTCCCCCTTTTATCATTGCTGAAATGTCGGGTAATCACAATCAGTCTCTTGAACGTGCACTTGCAATTGTTGAAAAAGCTGCTGATGCGGGCGTCCATGCATTGAAAATCCAAACATACACGGCGGAAACGATGACTTTAGATCACAAAGGACAGGATTTTCAAATTTCCGATTCCGGAAGTCTATGGAAAGGCAAGAACCTTTATCACTTATATAAAGAAGCCTACACACCTTGGGAGTGGCATGAGGAAATCTTCACTAGATGCCGTGAGCTTGGTGTGATTGGTTTCAGTACACCATTCGACGAATCGTCCGTGGACTTTCTGGAAGGTCTAAATGTTCCTATGTATAAAATCGCATCCTTTGAGAATACGGATTTACCATTAATCCGTAAGGTAGCAAAAACGGGAAAACCTGTGATTATCTCGACAGGAATGGCAACCGCTGGTGAAATATCTGAAATGGTAGAAACCTTTAAGCGAGCGGGAGGGCAAGAGCTTGTGCTGCTTAAATGCACAAGTAGTTATCCCGCCACCCCTGAGTATTCAAATATTTCTACGATTCCTCACATGCGGGACTTATTCCAATGCCAGGTCGGGTTATCTGATCATACGCTCGGGACGGGGGTAGCCGTTGCTAGTGTGGCTCTAGGAGCTACGGTCATTGAAAAACATTTTACATTGGCGAGGAAAGATGGGGGAGTGGATGCCCAATTTTCATTAGAACCATCTGAAATGAGAGCCCTGGTAGAAGAGACAACTCGTGCCTGGCAATCGATTGGACATATACAATATGGACCCACGGATAGCGAAAAAGAATCAGGCAAGTTCCGGAGGTCGTTATACATTACCGAAGACCTGAAGGCAGGCGATTCACTTACAAGAAATAACTTGCGTACTATTCGTCCAGGTTTTGGTTTGCCTCCAAAGTACTACGAGTTGTTACTCGGAAAGAAAGTAAATGCTGATGTGAAAAGAGGGACGCCGATGTCCTGGGATTTTATTGGATAGTAAAGAGGTGAATCTATGAAAGTGCTGGCTATTGTGCAAGCAAGAATGGGATCAACTCGACTCCCAGGAAAAGTTCTCAGGCAAGTAAACGGGAAAGCTTTACTGGAATACCAAATTGAGAGAATGGAGCGGGCAAAGACCATTGATCAATTGATCATTTGTACATCAACTCGGGAGGTTGATGATCCCATTATTGAACTATGCAAAAAAATGAATGTGGATACGTTTCGCGGATCAGAAAATGATGTACTTGGGAGGTTTTATGAAACGAGTTCTTTTTATAAAGGAGAGGTTATTGTGCGTTTGACGGCGGACTGCCCTCTCATTGATCCTGATGTCATCGATAGGGCAATCTCCTTCTTTTTGGATAATTATCCTAAGCTCTTATATGTTTCCAACACGAGAAAGCGAACTTATCCCCGTGGAATGGATACAGAAGTTTTTTCATATCAACTGCTCCAGGACGCTTATATGAATGCTAATATGCCACATGATCTGGAACACGTCACCCCCTTTATGATCAAAAGAATCGACAGCTCTGCTGTGGGGCAAATCGTGTACTCTCGCGATGAAAGTAAGCACCGATGGACAGTAGACACAATAGAGGATTTCACATTAATCGAAAAAATCCTTAGTGAACTGTATCCTTTAAAACCTGAGTTTACTTTGGAAGATGTATTGGCCTTATTAAATAGAAACCAAGCATGGACCCAAATTAATGAAAAAGTGGACCAAAAGGAAGATGGAACTAATTAAATATTATTTGATTAAGAAGCCGAAGCCTAGGCTTATCGGCTTTTTTGTACTGAATGGCAAATTGAAATGAAATAGGGATAGTTGTATAAAAGTGTAATCCTATGACCATTCGGGAAAAGAATGAAAAGATGTTATAGATGATAGAAGAAAAAGCAGCACCGGCAAATTATTTAGAAGGAGGCAAGTGAAAATGGCTGATCAAAACTCAGAAAACCAGGAAGCCCTTAAGAAAATTAAAGATTTGATTAAAGATGAAAAAGTGGCCATGCTGACAACGGTATCCCCTGAGGGCAAACTTATGTCCCGGCCCATGCACACCCAGGAGGTGAAATTGGACAAGGAAGAATTTTGGTTTATTACAGAAAAGGATACAGAAAAATATAGGGATATTGGCCGCAATTCTGCCGTTAACCTGGCCTATTCAGGAAGTTCCTATGTATCGATCAGCGGTACGGCTGAATTCGTTCAGGATGAAGATAAGAAGAAAGAATACTGGAATAAGATTGTCGAAAAAGTGCTGAACGCTTCAGCCGATGACCCGAATGTTATCCTGGTGAAAGTGAAGCCTGAAATCGCTGAATACTGGGAATCCGGCTTGAATGTCAAGACCGTTAAGGAATTTGTGAAAAAGATGGCCAGCAGTAATTCGATAGAAGAAAAAAATGAATTGAAAGACACTGTTCGTTTTGATGAAAAGTCGAGATAGCTTTTTACTGAGTATTTTCTGTGATTTACTTTATAGCTTGTAATCAGGGAAGTGAACACCTTCAAGAGGATAGCACTAGAAAAGATATTCATTTAAAATTATTTAACCCTACCAGAGTTCCTAAGAACTAAGGTGGGGTTTGTTTGTGGTTTTATTTCGCTAATGTTTTGGTGTCGGATTAACAAGCTAATTCCTACTATTTAATGATGAGTAAAGACTTCTTTTTTACATTATTTTGGAAGCTCGATGACAAATTCCTCTTTTACAGGGTTCGATTTGGCATCATCATATTTATAAGCGTTTAAATAAGGTGAATAGGTGTTTACGTAAATCTTATTTTCGTTCGATTTAACATTCAACAATCGCATGTAGCCTTGCCCGCCTTCTGGCCCACTTTGATAATTGGCCATCATCTGATATACCTTCCTATCTGGTTTACCATCGTCATTATCGTCAATTTCATCAATGCGTGTTTCACTGCCATAGTAGTGCCCGCTCAAGGTGGCTACTACGTTTTTATTGGGTTCTATGACCTTCTCAAATAGTTCCTCACCGATCGGGCTGTGTTTTCCTGAAGCTAATAAATAATCGTGAAAACTGAGAAAAGCGATGTGATTAGGATATTTAGCCAACACACGGTTTACCCAGTCGATTTCGTCCTTCGAAATTCCCCAGCCCATGTAAACCATAATATAATCATCCCCGTTCTCGCTGATTAAATCATAATGACCTTGATTATCTTTATATGACCCGCCGTATGATGGCTGCTTCTCAAATCGATGATTTCCAAAGTACTTTGAAAACTGTATATATTTACTGGGACTATTTAAGTCGAGATCATGGTTACCAGCTAAAATTCCAAAAAGAATGCTCGCTTTTTCTAAAACTTTCATGTACATATCAGCGTACTGCCACTGTTCTTCATTATTCCAATCATTTACGATATCGCCGGTATGAAAGACGTAAGGGATGTTAATATAGTTTCTGTTTGCAGCAATCCAATCAACCATATTTTTGTATATATGAGGATAGCTTTTTGAATAATATTGTGTGTCTGACATCCACACGAAAGTGTAATCATAGGACGAATCTTTCTCGATTTTACTGTTAACCGATATGGAAGACGTGGGCGTGTCAGCAGAAGCTATTGTTACCTGGAAAATGATAATCATAAGAAAGCTTGCAATTACGGTGGCGACCAGTGTTTTTTTAAGGATATGCTCCATAGCTGTCCCCCTTTAAAATGTGAATTTTATTAAATCATGTTGATTATTGGTCCATTGAATTTAGTGTAGCTTCGCAAGGAAATTATTATACAGAAGGGAGTAGCTGCAGAGGTTGGTAAAATTTAAAAGTGGTTAGAAAAAAGTCATACCCATCATTTAAACGGGATAAATTTCTCGTTTTCTTTATTCAAAATGTCTTTTTGTGTGTAGATTTAAAGGCATACGCTGACTTCGATGTGAAGAGAAATAGCAACGTTAATGAAGTTGTTCTACAGGTTAAGCGATTCAATACAACATGGTAAGAAACGGTGACGTACTTACATATTTACTTTTGAATTAGGGAATAAATAAAAGTGGGGAAAAGTTACAATTGATTATGAAAGGACATCCAATGGTTGCGTATCCTTACTATTAAAAGGAGCAGAAAGCTATTATAAATACTACCGCAGATAGTTATTTGGAGTAATACTCTTCCTGGTTTATTAAATAAAATGAAAATAACTCAAATAAGAGGTTTAATCACCAATCATTTGAGTTATTGTTATGTATTATGAAATTGTTTAATCTAAAGCACGATACAAGAAAGCACTGAATTCAGCTCTGGTTGCTTCTTCATTAGGTCGGAATGTGTTGTCATCATATCCTGTAGCTATAGAATTGTCAGCTAATGTGTACACATCATCATATGCCCAATGAGAAGATTTGATATCTTTAAAGCTGTAAGACCTGCTTGTGCTGTTTAATTCGAAAGCGCTAGTAATCATGGCTGCTATTTCAGCTCTGGTAATATCTTCATCTGGCTTAAAGGTGTTGTTTCCATAACCAGTTATTATCCCAGCTTTGACTGCAGCGTTTATGTATTCATAGGCCCAGTGAGAGGAAGAAACATCTTTAAATTGGCCGGACGAAGAAGGTTGAAGATCTAGTGACTCGCTCACCATTTTAGCAACTTGTGCTCTGGTAACGTTGGCGGTAGGGCCAAAACTGCCATTGGATAACCCATTGATAATTCCTTCGTCATTCAAATGCTTAATTTCTTTATAAGCCCAGTAATCAGGTGAAACATCGCCGAAGAAATTATCATCTATAAATCTTTTAGCACCCGTAT
>NZ_JBAPTY010000429.1:0-16839 GCF_049282395.1 Halobacillus sp.
CCCACTGCGCTCGGAATGACCAACTGAATGAAGATGTTCTTCAATTTCAAAAAGAACTCCTTCTGCCTGAAGATCTTTGACGATCTGCTTACGGCACTCAAATCGATCCATACCCTGGTATTTTCCTGCATTCTCATTCATACTGCCATCTTCATTCATTATGAGGACACGCTCTAAATTGTGGCGATTTCCTATTTCAAAATCATTCGGGTCATGAGCAGGAGTGATTTTAACAGCTCCTGAACCAAATTCCATATCCACATAATCATCTGCCACAATCTCAATTTCTCTTCCCACGATAGGTAGTATAGCTTTCTTGCCAATTAAGTGCTGGTAGCGTTCGTCTTCGGGATGAACGGCAATAGCCGTGTCTCCCAACATCGTTTCGGGGCGGGTTGTTGCAATCTCAATTCCGCCTTCTTCATCTTTCAGCGGATAACGCATATGGTAAAAGGCTCCCTGGACATCCTCATACTCTACTTCAATATCAGAAAGAGCGGTACGAGTTGCTGGATCCCAGTTAATAATATATTCCCCACGATAAATTAAACCTTTTTCATAAAGCTTAACAAACACTTCTTTAACCGCTTCGGACAACCCGTCATCCAGTGTGAATCGTTCACGTGAATAATCGAGACCAAGACCCAGCTTTTCCCATTGAGTTCGAATAAATTGAGCATACTCTTTCTTCCATTCCCAGGACTTTTCAAGGAATTTCTCTCTGCCTAGATCGTGACGAGAGGTACCTGCCTCTCTCAGTTTAGCCTCTACTTTGGCTTGTGTAGCAATACCGGCATGATCCATCCCAGGCAGCCAAAGGACATCATAGCCCTGCATTCGCTTCACACGACTTAAGATATCTTGAAGAGTAGTATCCCATGCATGTCCTAAATGTAATTTACCAGTAACGTTCGGAGGGGGAATAACAATGGTATAAGGTTCTTTATTCTTATCTCCTGACGCTTCGAAAAACTTACCATCCACCCAGTACTGATAGCGATCCTTTTCAACGGCTGCCGGATCATACTTGGTGGGCATTGAAAGATCTGTTTGATTCATATGGATCTTCCTCCTTTTATCATCTGTATTTATAAAATAAAAAAATCTCTTTCATCCTCAAAAGGACGAAAGAGATCTGATTCCGTGGTACCACCTTAATTTACAGACATACCTTGCATATCTGTACACTTAAAAAAATAACGGCTTCTAACCGGCTTCTTCTACTTTTCGTTCAAAGAAGCTGCTCCAAGGCGACCTTCCACCAACATAGATCCTGGAAAACTCTCACCACCCATTTTCCTCTCTGAAGGATATGTCCATGTACTCTTCCCTGTCACGGCATTTCACGTATAATGCTTCTATTACATATTGTATATAGAAATGATTGTTTTAGTCAACTATTTGTGAAAAAAACGCGAATTTGCAATGAAAGGAGGCTGATGGTCGTTGAGCCGCTTATACCGTTATCGTCTTCCACCATGGTGCCGTACTTGTTTATTTGTATTGGAAAAAGCTTTATTGCCAATTCTGTTTTTCCAATGTATCCGGACAATCTTATTTCCTACAACATTTGACGTCTTCTTATTAGGAATTATTGTCGGAGTTTTTCTCGCTTTTCGTTATAAATGGATTTAACTAGGGATATACACGATTTGACCAGGAGAAACTTCATCTCTATGGTCATTTACTTTTTCCAACTGGTGGATGGATACTTCATATTTTTCAGCAATAGAAGCTAGCGTTTCATCTTCTTGAGCGATATACATTTTCATTTGAGTGTAAGTTTCTTCCCGGTTAGGAAACAGGTGCTTAAATATCTGTTTGATTCCATCAAGTCCGCCTGGAGCTTCATCTTTTTCCTCTGTGCCTTTAGGCGAGGATTCCACATTAGACGAAGAAGGACTCATTTCTTCTTCCACAGTGCTTTCGTGCCACACACTAGTACTCTCAGATGAAACCTCAGGCGTTTCTTCTTTTTTATCATGGCCAAAAAATTCTGCGAAATTTTGAGATTTTTTATGAGGCCATCTACCTTCTTCATCTGCTTCTATCTCTTGAGCTGACAGATCATTACGATTTGTCAGCTGAACCACAGGGGCTTCCCTTTCAGGAACCACAGGATTCTCTTTTTCCTTACGTTCTTCTTTGTAATCCATCGGGCCAAGCGTCGCCGACTCATCAAACGTAGCCGAATTATCTGCGTTATTTGCTTTTTGCTCGACTCCGTTAATATTTAACTGAGCATGAAGCCTTAGCTGATTATTCGCAGGAAGTTCATAATCGAAACTTTCTATATCAATGAGGACATCTTCCAGAGTGGAAATCCGTTCGAGCGGTACTGTAATTTCTACGGGGAATGAATGGGAAAAATAACATACCCCTTCTTCGCCTGATTCCACATGATCCATTGTCCTTACCGACTGCAGCGGGGCAGCCTCTTCATATTTATGATCAGATTGGTGGGGTACATATTCTCCCGCCAGATCGACCGTTCCTTTTAAACGCACTTCATCTCCATTTTCCTCAATTACGATTTCAGGCTCCAGTGAAATACCAATTAGTTCCCTGACTCCCTGTCCTTCCTTAAACCATATCGCTTCGTCTAAATAAAAAGAAAATACGTTTTGTTTATTTTTCAATGGATTTGCCCCTCCCAGAATATAATAAACCCAAGCCTCTATTACCACCTTATGCGGTAACTGATTTTATATACATGGAGGGTGTAGAAAAAGGCATGGCCTAATACGGCCATGCCTTGTGTATTCCTTATTTACAGGGATGCAAATACTTTTTCTGCTGCCCTGATTGTTTTCTCTATATCTTCTTCTGTATGCTTCGTTGATAGAAAGAGACCCTCGAATTGGGAAGGGGGAAGATAGATTCCTTCTTCGATCATCCCTTGGTAATAGCGCGTAAACATTTCAAGATCAGATGCATTCGCGGTTTCAAAATCGATTACAGGATCATTCGTAAAGAAGAACCCTACCATAGATCCTGCCCTGTTAACCGTCAATGGAATGTTGTTTGCTTTTGCCGCTTCTTCATAGCCTTCTATCAGACGGTCCACTTTTTTATTAATTCCTTCATAAGCTTCTTCTGTCATGGATGAAACCGTTTCGTAACCAGCTGTCATAGCTAATGGGTTTCCTGATAAAGTACCTGCTTGATAAATGTCCCCAACCGGAGCCACTCGTTCCATAATACGACGCTTCCCTCCATACGCTCCGACAGGTAAGCCGCCGCCGATTACTTTCCCAAGACAGGTCATATCCGGTGTGACACCAAAATGACCTTGAGCACTATGATAGCCGACCCGAAATCCAGTCATTACTTCATCAAAAATCAGGACAGTGCCATTATTCTCCGTTAATTCGCGAAGTTCCTTCAGGAAACCATCTTGAGGAGGGACGACTCCCATATTCCCGGATACTGGTTCAATAATAACCGCAGCCAAGTCCTCTCCATATTCTTTAAAAACATAGCGCACGCTTTCTAAATCATTATATGGAACCGTGATCGTATTTTGAGCAATGGATGCTGGAACTCCCGGGGAATCTGGCAGTCCTAAAGTGGCAACCCCGGAGCCTGCTTTGATAAGAAGAGAATCTCCATGCCCATGATAATTCCCTTCGAATTTGAGAATTTTATCACGACCGGTGTACCCACGGGCAACACGAAGGGCGCTCATTGTGGCTTCTGTCCCTGAATTGACCATTCTTAGCATTTCAATGGATGGAACACGTTCAATAACTAACTCAGCAAGATGGTTTTCTATTTCTGTAGGAGTACCGAAGCTCGTGCCTTGTTCGGTTACTTTTTTTAGAGACTCTACTACCTTTTCATCCGCATGCCCTAAGATTAAAGGTCCAAAACTAAGCACATAATCAATGAATTCGTTACCATCCAGGTCATAAAGTTTAGACCCTTTTCCTTTTTCCATAAATATAGGGTCCATGTTTACAGAATTAAATGCCCTCACCGGAGAATTAACTCCGCCCGGCATTAAATCCACCGCTTTATTATAAGCAGCTGAAGAGCGGTCAAATTGTTTCATAGCGACTCATCCTTTCTAAAATCAGTGGTTTATTCGTCCAACCATTTAGCTGCATCCTTGGCAAAATAAGTAACAATGAGATCAGCGCCTGCCCGCTTCATAGCTGTAAGCTTTTCGAGAACAATTTCCTGCTCATTCACCCAGCCATTTTGAGCGGCAGCTTTAATCATAGAGTACTCTCCGCTCACGTTGTAAGCAACGAGTGGGAGATTAAAGCGATCCTTAACTTCCCTCATAATATCTAAATAAGCAAGAGCAGGCTTCACGATAAGAAAGTCTGCACCTTCTTCTACATCCGATTCTGCTTCCCGAATGGCTTCCAATCGGTTCGATGGATCCATCTGATAGGCTCTTCGATCGCCGAATTGCGGAGAACTATGAGCTGCATCCCGGAAAGGACCATAAAATGAAGAAGCATATTTTACTGCATAGGACATGATCGGAATCTGGCTATAGCCGGCCTCATCCAGTCCTTTTCGAATAGCGGTGACAAAGCCATCCATCATATTGGAAGGTGCAATAATGTCCGCCCCTGCTTCCGCTTGAGTAACAGCTGTCCGAGTAATATATTGAAGCGATTCATCATTGTCAATATCGCCTTCGCGAACGATCCCGCAATGCCCGTGATCTGTGTACTGACATAAACACGTATCTGCAATTACAGTTAATGAAGGAACCTCTTCCTTAATCAGACGGATGGACCTTTGAACGATTCCTTCTTCGTGATAAGCCTGGCTGCCTACTTCATCTTTCTCATTCGGCACTCCGAATACAATAACAGAACGAACACCAACACGGGTTAATTCATTCATCTCTTCTGTTAAATAATCAAGTGACACTTGATAAACTCCAGGCATGGAAGCTACTTCATTCTTAACCCCTTCCCCTTCAACTACGAATATGGGGAAGATCAAATCGTCCTTACGTAAATGCGTTTCCCGAACTAACGCTCTCATTGACTCTGTCCGCCGCAGACGGCGATGGCGTTTAAAATCTAAATCTGCCATAGTATCGATTCCCTTCTTATGAAAAAAATTGCACCATCTTTTCAACCATATCTTCCATTGTATAATGCTCGGGTAAAAAGACTTTTTGAAAACCGAAATGCTGGGCCTGACTCGCGGTCGTTGGCCCTATGCAAAAACAAGGAAGGTCCCGACCTGTTTCAGGCATGTCTCTCATGATAGCAAAATAGGCCTGGACGGTGGATGGGCTTGTAAACGTTAGTGCGTCAATCTCGTGATTACAGATCAATTGACGAATCTGTTTCTGATGCTCTTTCAATAGTAGCGTATCATAGACCGTGATTGTTTGAAAAAAGACCTGCTGTTCTGCGAATTTTTCTGGGAGAACATCCCTCGAGCGGTTTCCCCTGACGTATAGGATCATGCCTGGAGTACTTTCTTTTCTAAAAAACTCTTCAGCCATTGTATCAGCCTGGAAGCTGGATGGCATAAAATCAGCATCGTATCCATAAGTCTTAAGTGTACGCGCTGTCTTTTCTCCAATAATAGCAAATCGTAATGTATCAGGAATACAAATCCCTGATTGATTTACCAGCTCGAAAAAAAACTTCACACCATTAGAGCTTGTAATAAAAACCCATACATAGTTGTGAAGTTTCTTGAGGATCTCTTGATTCTCCTTCGAGTCATTTAATTGAAAATGAAGGAGAGGGGTTTGTAAAGCTTCTCCCCCCTCCTTATTTATCCGGTCTACAAAAGGCCTTGCCTGGGATGCGCCTCTTGTGACAAGAATCGTTTTCCCCGCAAGAGGCTTCATTACTGGTCATACTCCTCTTTAGCCTGATCTACAATTTCCTGAGCTCCTTGTGCTTTGAGACGATCAGCAGCTTCTTTTCCTACTGCCAGCGGGTCTTCTCCTCTCACAGTTTCGTGAAGAATGGTTTTACCATCTGGAGTACCTACCAACGCACTCAATACAATCTCGCTACCTATTCTATATGCATATCCTCCAATTGGAACTTGACAACCGCCATTAAGATCATGGAGAAACTTACGTTCAGCCGATACAGTTGTAGCTGTATATTCATGATTAATCTGCATAAGGAAATCCCGTAACGAAGAATCATTTTCCCGGCACTGTATCGCTAGCGCTCCTTGCCCTACGGCAGGCACACACACATCCGGTTCTAAATATTCGGTTACAAGATTATCATCCCATCCCATACGTTTTAACCCTGCGGCTGCTAAGACAATCGCATCAAAATCTTCATCTTTCAATTTTCGAAGACGTGTATCAATATTGCCGCGAATCCATTTCACCTCAACGTCTGGTCTCACAGCTTTGATCTGAGCACTCCTCCGCAGGCTGCTGGTTCCTACAACGGCTCCTTCGTGCAAGTCTTTTAGCGAAACATTACCATTCGATACAAATGCATCTCTATGATCTTCTCTGATGGGCACGGAAGCAACCGTTAAACCAGAAGCTACCTCTGAGGGCATATCCTTCATCGAGTGAACGGCCATATCAATTTCACCATCATACATGGCTTGTTCTATCTCTTTAATAAATAACCCTTTCCCTCCAACTTTGGATAAGGTCACATCCAGAATTTTATCCCCTTTTGTAGAAATTCTCTTAATTTCAAATTCATAACTGGGATCTATATTTTTCAGTTGTTCGATTACCCACTCCGTCTGAGTGATAGCTAAATTGCTTTTTCTTGAACCGATCACTATTTTCTTCATGTGACTACCTCCTTAAAAATGAAAATTCGATAATGAACCAAATAAAAAGAAATTAATTAATAGAAATAAAAAAGCACCCGCGTTAAATATAGAAATGGAACGTCCCTGATAACCCTTTACCACTCTTAAAACCAGGTAAACGATATATACGAAAAGCACAAGGAACGAGCCTAAAGTTTTTGAGTCATACCAATAAAATGTATCAGGTGATATATATCCCCAGGTAACGCCTAAGATTATAGCAATTAACAACAGAGGAACTCCCAGTATAACCGATATATAAGAAAAGTGATCCAGCTTTGTTAAGTCACCTAAACGAAACAGTTTAGCATTCCACTTTTTTTTCTTTAATAGACGGTACTGCAACAAGTACATAATTGAAAATATAAATGATAGTGTAAAAAAACCATAAGAAACAATGGCTAAACTAATATGAACCACAAGCATCTCATTAACGAGCTCCACTCCCTGGTCCTTTAAATCATTCTGGGCTCTGGTCGATAAATGGATGAGTACAACAAGAAACCCAACAACATTTGTAAAGAATACTAGAAAGTCCACTCTAAACAGTCGATTAATAATTAAAGAGAACGTTACTAAAATCCAGGCATAAAAATATAAACCATCATATACGGTCATTATGGGTAAATTCTCGTCTATCAAAACTTGTGTCAATAAAAAAAAGGTTTGTAAAACCCAAACCATACTAAGTAACCAGAAGGCTGTACGGTTAGCCTTCCGGTTCGTCTGCACAAAGTCAATGAAATATCCAATTAAACTAAGTCCATAAAGTAATAGGATGAGTTCGTACACCCATTTAAGCTCGAACATATGGACATCCACCCTTACGGATTAACAATAGAGTTGGCGACAGGAAAAAATTGGCCTGTCTCATCTTCTTGCTTCACAGCTGATTGGTTTTTTTTCGTCTGCTCTTTTATTTCTTCTTCCACCTGGGCTTCAATCCCAAATATCTGAGTAAACAAGCGCAATGTTTCTTCAGAATCAGGCTGAGCCGCTAATTCTTTAGCCTGCAGGATAGGTTCCTTCAGCATTTGATTAATAATGCTTTTTGTATGTTTACTAAGGACTTTTCTTTCACGATCCGTAAGTTCAGGCATTTTTCTTTCAATACTCTTCATAGTCTCTGCTTGAATGCCAAGGGCTTTAGAGCGCAAAGCAGAGATTACAGGAACGACTCCAATAGTTTGAAGCCATTCTTTAAATTCTACGATTTCAGCTTCCACCATGATTTCAATTTCTTCGGCTGCTTGCTTGCGTATAGCCAAATTAGCGTCAACAATACCTTGAAGATCGTCAATGTCGTATAAGAATACGCTCTCCAGATTTTCCATGGCTGGATCCAAATCTCTTGGCACAGCAATGTCTACAAAAAAGAGAGGTTTTCCTTTTCTCTTACGATGAATAGGCTCCATTTTCTCTTTAGTCACTACGTAATCTGTAGCTCCTGTGGAACTTATTACGATGTCAGCGTCTGTAAGCACAGAGTCCAGATCTTCCATGGTCCGGGCTTGTCCATTAAACTGATCAGCTACTACCTGTGCCTTAGATAGGGTACGATTAATAACGGTTACTTTACGTACACCGGATCCGTGAAGGTTTTTAGCAGCAAGCTCTCCCATCTTACCCGCACCCAGAATTACGATATGCTTATGAACAAGATCCCCGAATATTTTTCGGGCAAGTTCAACCGCAGCGTAACTTACTGAAACAGCATTTTCACTGATTTCAGTATCTTTGTGGGCTTTTTTTGCCATCGTTACTGCTTGTTTAAACAATTGATTAAAGATCGTGCCGGTGGTTCCTGCTTCCTGACCATTTATGAACGCTTGTTTCATTTGACCCAATATTTGGGTTTCCCCCAGCACCATTGAATCAAGACCAGAGGTCACTCGAAGCAAATGTTCAATTGCCCCATCCGTTTCATAAAAGGATAGGAATGGAGAGAATTCATCTTTATCAGCATTAAACCAATCTGCTAAGAATTGTTTAATATAATAGCGTCCTGTGTGCAGTTGATCTACAACTGCATAGATTTCCGTACGATTGCATGTAGAAATAATCACATTTTCCAGTACACTTTTACGGGTGTTTAGCTCCTGCATAGCTTCCGTTAAGTGTTTATCCGAAAAAGTGAGTTTCTCCCTAATTTCCACAGGGGCCGTTTTATAGTTGAGACCAACAGCTAAAATATGCATTTCATCTACCCCCATTAAACGTTCCAGACTTTCACATATGAATTAGTATAACATGAATCCGCATCTATTTTCCCGCAAAAATATGAACAGAATCCGAAAATGATGTGATAGGATATAGATACGTTGTTAAAGAATGTTTTCACTATTTATTTAGAATAAATTTAAATTATAATCCGTTTGTAATATATCAAACCCAGGCTCATTGCGCAAGTAAACAAAATTACTATTAATGGAATGGATGGGATCGCTAGATGACTAAACAGAATTCTTTAGTTGGTTTTTTACTCATTGGTTTTGGATTATATTTCCTGGTCAGCCAACTAAATATTCCCTACTTAGCTGAGTTTTACTCATGGCCTACTCTACTCATTATTATTGGAACTTCCTTTTTATTACATTATTATCTAACAAAAGATCATTCTAGTCTTTTTACCGGGGCATTACTACTGGGATTCGGCATTCACTTCCACGCCATCCGGCATGTAGAGTTCTGGACAGATGAATGGCCCTCTTACTTTCTGGTTATAGGAACGGCTTTTCTCATCAGGTATGCTGGGGCCAGAAAAGGACTGATACTGGCGCTGTTATTCCTTGGATTCGGTTTTTTTGCTTTATTATGGCCGGTTAATCCTCCGTGGTTTCAATGGATTCAGAATGGTTTTCAAACTATTATTAGGTACTGGCCGCTGGTCCTGATTATTTCTGGGGTATATATATTAAAAAAATAGTTACAAAAAGCCGCTGTGGTTTAAGCCACAGCGGCTTTTCCTTATAGAATAGAGCTTAAAAAAGCTTGAGTTCTTTCTTCCTTGGGGTTTTCAAAAATTTCTTTTGGCGCGCCTGTTTCAACAATTTTACCTTCGTGCATATAAACTACACGATCTGCTACCTCTCGAGCAAAACCCATCTCGTGGGTAACCACAACCATTGTCATCCCCTCTTTAGCCAGATCCTTCATCGTTTGCAATACTTCACCTACAAGCTCTGGATCAAGAGCTGAGGTAGGTTCGTCAAATAGCATGATCTCTGGCTTCATAGCCAGGGCACGTGCAATAGCTACGCGCTGCTTTTGTCCCCCGGACAGACGAGAAGGATAATCATTTGCTTTTTCTGCAAGCCCTACCTTTTCCAGCAGTTCTTTTCCTTCTTTTTTGGCTTGAGATTTGGACAGCCCCTTCACTTGCGTAGGAGCTTCCATAACGTTTCCCAGCACGGTCTTATGAGGAAAAAGATTAAAGTGCTGAAAAACCATACCTACCTTTTGTCTAACTTCATTAACATTGTCTTTTTTCGGGTTAACTTCATTTCCTTTGATAAAGATTTCACCGCTGTTTTTCATTTCTAAAAAGTTTAAACAGCGCAGCATTGTACTCTTTCCCGATCCGCTGGCACCTATTAAAACGACCACTTCACTTTCTGCAACATGAAAATCAATATCCTTCAGAACATGGTTATCCCCGAAATATTTATTTAATTTATTAACTTCTATCATTTGCTTAGCCAATCTGTATCCCTCCTCTATGGTTACTCATCGCCACTAACAGCCATTTTCTTCTCAATCAAGCTAACCACAAGGGTTAGAAGGAAGACAAGAATTAAGTAGTACACAGCACTTACGAGTAGCCATGTCATATAATCGAAAGTATTTGCCCCTTGTGTTGTAGCAACAGCGAATATTTCTGAAACTCCAATAAACGCGGCCAGAGATGAATCTTTTAACCCAATAATAAACTGATTACCGAGCGGGGGCAACGCTCGTCGGAAAGCCTGAGGGAGAATGATTCTTCTCATCGTTAATGCCTGACTCATCCCAAGAGAACGTCCGGCTTCTGTTTGACCTTTACCTATGGATTGTATAGACCCCCGGAATATTTCAGCAATATAAGCACCATTATGGAATGCGAGTCCCAATGAAACCGACCAGAATCCGCTGATCATCCATACGTTGGTCAAGCCATAATAGAATACAAAAATCTGCACAATAAGCGGTGTTCCCCTTACGATATAAATATAAGCATTCGCGATCCATTCCAGAGGTTTAATATTAGAAATTTTTAATAAGGCAAAAAATAAACCGACAAATATCGCAATAAATATGGAAACTGCTGTTAAAGCAAGGGTAAGCTGAGAAGCTTCAAAAAATAACTCCCGGCTGTTTACAAGAGCTTCCCAAAACCCTCCCCAAAAAGAAATAAACTGTAAGTACATAACCTCAACTCCTCTTTAATGTCAAAAAAGAGTACGCACACGCGCACTCTTTAGACTTCCGTATAACTAAAATCATCAACTACTCAGGTTTAGTGGTAATATCGTCACCAAAGTATTCATTACTAATTTCAGCAAGGGTCCCATCTTCACGAAGTTTTTCGAGAGCTGCATTGATGTCTTCTAATAGCTTATCGTTATCTTTAGCTACGGCTACCGCCTGTTCACTGCGTTCAATCATTTTTTTAGCCTCAATTTCAAGATCCTGCTGCATCGCTTCTTTACCTGTTAAGAAGTCCGTGATAACAGCGTCATGACGGCCCTTCGCAAGTGATTGTAAGGCCACTACATCACTATCATATGTCTTAATATTTTCCGTTGCTTCCTCAGCAAATTTACTGTAAGTTGAACCTTTGGATACGGCAATCTCTTTCCCTTCTAAATCTTCAAGGGTTTCAATATCACTTCCAGGGCGTGTGAAAATTTGAGCTCCAGAATAATAATATGGTGTTGAGAAAGCTACTTGTTCTGCACGTGCATCTGTGATCGTATGGCTTGCTACGGCAGCATCAAAACGGCCTGTTTTAACACCTTCAACAATGGAGGCGAATTTCTGTTTTTGAGGATTTGGTTCAAGGCCCAGTTCCTCAGCAATCGCATTTGCTACGTCGATATCAAAGCCTGACATTTCCCCACTTGCATCTGTCATGCTAAATGGACGGAATTCACCAGATGAGGCGAAGGTAAACTTACCATCTTCAACTAAACCATAATCAGTATTGGAGCCGCTAGATTCCTCCGAGCCTTCTTCGGAATCACCCGAAGCTTCTCCTCCGTCTTCACTGCTGCCACAAGCAGCCAAAGCAAAGACCAAAATAATAGTAAGAGGTAACATAAATAAATACTTTTTCATATTATCCCAACCCATCCCTTCATCAAATTGTTAACTAATTGTTATATTGGCAATAATAATAATTATATCTATCATTCAAAGTTTTCCCAAAATTTAAAATAATGCATATTGCCTCAAAATATCGGAAATGATGGGTTGGGTTATGTAATTACAGTTAAATCCTTATAAATGCATGAAATTACTTGAAATTATCTTAAAGTCTTAAGGTTGTCATTTGATAAGTAATAGTCATCTTCGAACGATCTCCCTCATCTTTTTTAACGCTCCTCGAAGAAAAGCTTCATAATTGATTGGAAACGATGACCTTACAAAAGGACAATACCGTTGTACAAAAAAACCACTTCTAATTAAAGAAGTGGCTTTCCTTACATATTCAAGTGTGCCAACATAGTTTTCCACGCAAGTTCTTTTCCTTCTCCGGTTTCAGAGGAAAAAGGAATCAAAGTATCCTCTTCATCCATCTCTAAAACCTGCTGAATCGTTTTTAGCTGTTTGTGTTTTTGACTTTTCTTAAGTTTATCCAGCTTTGTTGCAATAACCATGACCGGTAATCCAAAGTGTTTTAAATAGTTATACATGATAACATCATCTTCTGTAGGTTTATGACGGGAGTCAATGATCAGAGCAGTTGCGCGCAGCTGCTCTCTTTCCGAAAAGTACTCTTCCATCATTTCTCCCCATTTGGCACGCTCTTTTTTAGATACTTTGGCATAGCCATACCCTGGAACATCTACGAAATGAAACAGATCATTAATTATATAAAAATTTAATGTCTGAGTTTTTCCGGGTTTAGAAGAGGTGCGAGCAAGATTTTTCCTTTGAATCATCTTGTTTATAAACGAAGATTTTCCTACATTGGATCTTCCTGCTAAAGCAATTTCCGGAATCGGAGCTTTAGGGTACTGTTTTTTACTCGCTGCGCTAATTACAATATCTGCATAATTAACCTTCATGGACTTCCTCCACCAGCGCTTGGTTTAAGACTTCATCTAAGTGCTTAACCGGTATAAACGTTAACCCTTCACGTACACTTTCCGGAATATCTTCTAAATCCTTTTCGTTTTCAGAAGGAATAATAATTTTAGAAAGACCAGCCCTGTGGGCACTTAATGATTTCTGCTTTAATCCTCCTATTGGTAGCACTCGTCCTCGCAGCGTTATTTCTCCTGTCATACCTACCTCTTTCCGAACCGGCCGTCCGGTAAGCGCAGAGACCAGAGCAGTAGCAATCGTGATCCCTGCAGAAGGTCCATCCTTAGGAGTTGCTCCTTCTGGAACATGGATATGAATATCATTCTTTTCTACAAAGTCAGCATCGATATTTAGCTCTTGTGCTCGGGAGCGAATGTAGCTGAAAGCCGCTTGTGCGGATTCCTTCATAACATCCCCGAGTTTACCAGTAAGAGTAAGATTTCCTTTACCTGGGTAAATAGATACTTCAATTGAGAGCGTATCGCCTCCTGCAGCAGTGTACGCCAGGCCTGTAGCTGTTCCAATTTGGTCCTCAAGCTCAGCTTGGCCATATCTGAATTTAGGACGGCCCAGCAGTTCTTCCAATTGCTTCTCAGTAACCACAACACGCTGCTTTTCACCCGAAACAATAATTTTAGCAGCTTTTCTGCATATACTTGCCAGTTCTCGTTCCAATCCGCGTACTCCAGCTTCACGAGTATAAGTTCTGATCAATTTAAGTAAAGCATCTTCTCTGATTTGAATTTGTCCTTTATTTAAACCATTTTCTTTTATTTGTTTAGAAAGTAAATGCTCTTTTGCGATATGAAGTTTCTCTACCTCAGTATAGCCAGCTATGTTAATAACTTCCATACGGTCCTGTAATGGTCCCGGTATAGAAGACATAGTATTGGCTGTAGCTACAAACATAACTTTCGATAAATCATAGTGTTCTTCAATAAAGTGGTCACTAAAAGTACTGTTCTGTTCAGGATCAAGTACTTCCAGCATGGCAGACGAAGGATCTCCCCTAAAATCACTGGCCATTTTATCGATCTCATCCATAAGAAATACGGGATTGACGGTTTCCGCCCTCTTCATTCCTTGAATGATTCTACCGGGCATCGCACCGATATACGTTCTCCGGTGTCCTCTTATTTCAGCTTCATCTCTCACTCCACCCAGCGAGATTCGGACAAAATTACGGTTTATGGCACGGGCTATGGATTTTGCAAGTGATGTTTTACCTACCCCTGGAGGTCCGACTAGACATAGAATTGGACCTTTAATGGATTGAGTAAGTTTTTGCACAGCCAGATATTCGAGCACGCGCTCTTTTACCTTTTCTAATCCATAATGATCTTCATCCAGAATCTTCTCTGCATGCTTAACGTCCAGATTATCTTCTGTTTCAGCGGTCCATGGAAGAGAGACAAGCCACTCAATGTAATTACGAATAACGGAACTTTCCGCACTGCTTTGTGGCACTTTTTCATATCGGCCAAGTTCCTTATAGGCGATTTTCTCTACTCTTTCAGGCATCTCAGCTTCCTCAATCTTTTCTTTCAATTGAGCCACTTCGCCCGTCTTGCCGTCTTTATCACCCAGTTCATTCTGGATCGCTTTCATCTGTTCCCGTAAGTAGTATTCTTTTTGTGTTTTTTCCATAGATTTCTTAACACGCTGCCCAATCTTTTGTTCGATTTGCAGGACATCACGTTCGTTCCCTATAAGTTCTATTAATTTCTGAAGACGCGCTTTCACATTCTCAGTTTCTAAAATGGACTGCTTATCTTTTAGTTTCACGGGCAAGTGAGATGTTACGATATCTGCCAGATGACTTGGTTCATCTATGTCTGACACCGTATTGTAGGTTTCCTGGCTTACCTTTTTAGATACTTTTACGTATTGTTCAAATTGACTCATTAACGTGCGCATCAAGGCTTCTTCTTCGTTTTTATCCTCGTGTTCATCCTCAAGTCTGTGAATATTTGCTTGATAAAATTCTTCACCTTCACTTACTTCATCAATTGTTGCACGATAAAGTCCTTCTACAAGTACACGATTTGTGCCATTAGGCAATTTCACCATTTGCTTCACTCGTGCCACTGTACCAACAGAGTACATATCATCAGAAGACGGATCATCAATATTCACTTCTTTTTGTGATACAAGGAAGATTTCATTATCTTCCATCATGGCTTGCTCTAATGCATTAACCGATTTTTCTCTTCCAACATCCAGGTGCAGCACCATAGATGGGTACACTAACAATCCTCTAAGAGGAAGGAGGGGGATTTGATTTTTCTGTTTGTCTGTCATATTCTTTGCACCTCCGTATAATGCCAATACGTATTCTAATCATATATAAAACTTTTTGGAAAGTAAACGCAGGAAAACTATTAGTTTCCAATGCCGAACCCCCTTCACATTGACGCGTGAAGGGGGCAGCCTCTTCAAATGATACCCATATTATGAGCAAGAAGCGCTTCTTTCATCCTTATGTACCAAGCTTTATCACAAGCGTTTCTATTCAGGACAGCTGCAAGGTATCCAATGAAATGTGTGGTGTCTAATGATCGATCTATCTCTTCTCGCAAAGGATAAAATTGAAGCCGCGCTACAGCTAGGCGTAGCGCGGCTTGAAGTTAAAGAGAAATACCTCTCCAAAGTTTTACTTAAGCACTTTCTTTAGGAGATTCTTTATTCTCATCTTCGACCGTTCCATCAGTCAGGATAAGCTTAGGACGGCCATTTTCCGCTGTAACTGTTTCTTTAGTAATGATGCATTTTTCAATATCATCACGTGAAGGTAATTCATACATAACATCAAGCATGATACCTTCAATTATAGAACGCAGGCCGCGGGCACCTGTTTTACGTTCAATGGCCAGACGTGAAATTTCACGAAGACCTTCTTCTTCAATTTCCAGCTCTACATGGTCTATTTGGAACAGTTTCTGATATTGCTTAACAAGTGCATTCTTAGGTTTAGTAAGAATTTCTACAAGTGCATCTTCATCTAATTGCTCAAGGCTTCCAATTACCGGCAAGCGGCCAATAAATTCCGGAATCAACCCATAACTCAATAAGTCCTCAGGGAGTACTTTTGTAAGCAACTCTTTCTTTTCATTCTCATCAACATTTTGTTCCGAGCCAAATCCTATTACTTTACGTCCCAAGCGACGCTTGATAATTTGGTCAATTCCATCGAAAGCTCCCCCAACGATGAACAGCACATTGGTGGTGTCGATTTGAATAAATTCTTGATGAGGATGCTTGCGTCCACCTTGTGGAGGGACACTAGCCTGCGTACCTTCAAGAATCTTCAGTAAAGCCTGCTGTACGCCTTCACCTGATACATCGCGTGTTATGGAAGGATTCTCAGACTTACGCGCCACTTTATCAATTTCATCAATATAAATTATACCTTTTTCAGCTTTTTCTACATCATAGTCAGCTGCTTGTATTAATTTAAGAAGAATGTTTTCCACATCTTCCCCTACATAGCCAGCTTCCGTTAATGAAGTTGCATCTGCAATGGCAAATGGAACATTTAATATACGGGCAAGTGTTTGAGCAAGAAGTGTTTTACCGCTTCCTGTAGGCCCAAGCATTAAAATATTACTCTTAGCAAGCTCTACATCATCATTTTTCGTACCTGCGTTAATACGCTTGTAATGATTGTAAACAGCTACGGATAAATTTTTCTTAGCCTGTTCTTGACCAATGACATAATCGTTGAGGATTTCACGAATTTCTTGTGGTTTTGGTACCTCTTTGAAT
>NZ_JBAPTY010000430.1:0-3411 GCF_049282395.1 Halobacillus sp.
GTATTTAGAGCCGATCATTCAAGATGATCTGAAGCACAATGCGAACTTATTAGAAACGTTAAGGGTTTATTTATCCTGCACTGGGTCCAAAAAAGAAACAGCGGACAGAGTTTTTGTCGTGCGTCAAACCCTGTACCACAGGCTTGAGAAACTGGAAAAACTGTTAGGATCCGACTTCATGGAATCGGAAAAAAGACAGGTCCTTGAGTTTGCACTGCTCGCAAATGAGTATCAAAAAACCATTTCCAGTTGACTATTTCTTATAGACACGCCCGCAGACGGGTGTTCACTTATTCTGACATGGAATAAGTGTTTTTTTTATGGACGCAAACCCAGGTGGAGAAGGAGGAAGCATCGATATAATAGAAGAAACTCGGTTTAGTCCGCCGCGTAGTCATTGTGTGAAAGGATCGTTTTAACCATTTGACACAATGTCTAATGAAAGTTTTTTGTATATGTTAGATAATTAAGATAATTCAAAATATTACCTTATATTTCTAATTCAAGGGGGTTCCTCCGTTGACAAAAGCTGATGTGAAGAGCGAATTGCTCGCAAAAGACGAAAAGTATGTATGGCATTCGATGAAACCTTATAAACCTGAAGATACAATGGTAGCCAAAAGTGCGAAAGGTTCCTGGATTACGGATGTAGAAGGGAACCGTTATCTCGACGCTATGTCGGGATTGTGGTGTGTGAATATTGGATACGGAAGAGAAGAATTAGCTCAGGCTGCTTTTGACCAGATGAAAGAACTATCCTATATGCCGATGACACAGAGCCATGAATCCGCGATTCAATTAGGGGAGAAGATTAATCAGCTGTTAGGCGATGACTATGTGATCTTCTTTTCCAACAGCGGATCGGAAGCGAATGAAGCGGCGTTTAAAATGGTTCGGCAGTACCATCAGCAAAAAGGGGATTATTACCGTACCAAATTTATTTCCAGGTACCGGGCGTATCATGGAAACTCTACCAGCTCTCTCGCCGCGACGGGTCAGGCTCAGCGTAAGTATAAATATGAGCCCCTGGGTCCCGGGTTCCTGCATGTAGCCCCGCCCGATGAATATCGAAATGATCACAGTGAGAAGGACCAGTGGGGAGCTCAAGATATGGATCGAGTGATGACATGGGAACATAGTGAATCAATCGCCGGCGTCATTATGGAGCCGATTATCACGGGTGGAGGTGTCATCGTTCCGCCAGAGCAATATATGAAAGAGGTAAAAGCTGTATGTGAACGGCACGGTGCCCTTATGATCGTGGATGAAGTCATCTGTGGATTCGGCCGGACAGGTAAACCGTTTGGATTTATGAATTATGACGTCAAACCGGATATCATCACGATGGCCAAAGGAATTACCAGCGCCTACCTGCCTCTTTCGGCAACAGCCGTTAAAAGAGAGGTTTATGAAGCCTTTTGCGGCAGCGAACCGTATGACTTTTTCCGCCATATCAATACGTTCGGCGGTCATCCGGCAGCCTGTGCTGTTGCACTTAAAAATATTGAGATCATGGAAAAAGAAAATCTGTTCGACCGATCCAGAGCTCTTGGAGAAGCCGCGAGAAATGAACTCACTCACCGTCTCGGGACTCATAAGTATGTGGGAGATATCCGCGGCAAAGGCCTTTTGATAGGAATTGAACTCGTCGTGGATAAAGAGACGAAGGAGCCCCTCGAAGTGAGTAAAGTCAACCAGGTGATTGGCTATTGCAAAGACCAAGGCATTTTAATAGGTAAGAACGGGATGACGGTGGCAGGGTATAATAATGTTCTTACTCTATCGCCCCCGCTCACCATCGAGGAAGAAGACATGCAATTGTTGCTCAACACCTTGGTCGATGCACTCCACCAACTGTAGGTAGAAAATGAAGCAGAAAGGATAAAGATAAATCGGATCGACTTGCCCCCTGCTGAGGGCTTTAACCTTATGAAGAAAGTATGGAGACACCGAATGTGCTACGGATTGAGAGGTACTTAAAGAAAATTGTCTCGTCCATTATGATAAACCCGCCAGTAATTGAATGGTGGGTTTATTTTTATTGTTTGAGGTCTTGCCCATGGAATTGCAAAATACTGCGATTGGATATAATATAAATATATGAATATAAATATTTTTTATTCATACGATTACAAATGAGGTGAGGAAATTGCCTAGAGGCTTTAATAAACTGGAAAAGCAAAGGATAAAAGAAACGTTACAACAAGAGGGGAGAGTCCTCTTTAGCAGGTTTGGGTTAAAAAAGACAAGTATTATGGAGTTAGCGAAGGCAAGCGGCATTTCGCCAGGGTCTTTTTACAGCTTTTATCATTCTAAAGAGGAACTGTTTTTTGAGATCGTGGAGCAAGAGGAAGAATCGATTAAGAAGGAGTTTATGTCCGTTGACTTAAGTCAAGCAGAAGATACAAAACAGACAATGAAAGATTTGCTGTTACAAACCTTTCATACCATTGAAAACAATGCTTTATTGAAAAACCTTCTGTTCGATCGTAACTATGAATCCATGGTTAGTAAACTTCCACCGGAAAAATTGGATAGTCATTTCAAAAAGGATGCGGCATCAGTAGACTTAATTTTAACCAAATGGAAGCAAAGCGGAGTGATCCGCCCCATTGACAGTGATACTCTTGCAGGATTGCTTCGAGCCTTATTCACCATGAGCCTTCACAAGAAGGAAATAGGGGAAGACGTGTATCCAGAAACTATTGCTATGCTGATTGAATTTATGGTAGATGGTCTTGTGGTTAAGGAGGATTAACTAGTGGATGATAAAATTTGTACGCGTAATCTAACCAAAACCTATAATGGGGTAAAAGCGGTTGATAAGGTTTCTTTACGGGTGAAAAAAGGGGAAATCTATGGATTTATAGGACTCAACGGAGCTGGTAAGACGTCCACGATCCGTATGCTGCTTGGCATGGTCCGCCCAACATCGGGAGAGTGCTTTATCAATGGTCAACCTGTGAACCCTGGAAATTATCGAATTTGGAACCAAGTAGGTTCTATGGTAGAGACGCCTCATGCTTATCCGGAGCTCACGGTAAGAGAAAACCTGGAAATTAATCGGAGCTATTATCAATTAAAGGGTAATACTGCCGTCAATCATATGATTCATCGCTTAAAACTATCCGCTTACGAACATAGGAAAGCCAAACATTTATCAATGGGAAATGCCCAGCGCCTGGGAATAGCTAAAGCACTCCTTCATGAACCGGAGATATTATTGCTTGATGAACCTTCTAATGGGCTGGATCCAGCGGGTATTGTGGAGATTAGAGATTTGTTACATGAACTTGCTTATACAAGAGGAACCACAATTTTCATTTCAAGCCATATCCTAGGAGAAATTTCTAAAATTGCCACGAAAATTGGAATCATTCATAACGGTCAGTTGATTCAGGAGCTTACAAA
>NZ_JBAPTY010000431.1:0-12788 GCF_049282395.1 Halobacillus sp.
AGAATGGTTTATTATCGGGGGGAACCAACTCGTCTTGTTGCATCACCCAGACATTCGAGACATAAGCCGTTCATCAACGGACTGAAAAAAAGCGAACCCTCCCCCGCAGGACCTAATTCTCTCACCAAAGTCTCGAAACGGAGTCTTACACAAACGGTGGCTTATCCGTAACAAGTAACAGGGGTATTTAAAAGACCCTATTTAAAAACTCCCCACCGGCAGTTAGCTGCCCTGTGGGGAGTTTTTTATTAAGCACCAGCCCAGACATCTTTAGCAAGACGTCCTTCTAATTCAAGATTCTCTATCCATTCAACTGCATTTTTATAAGTCGTATCGTGTTTGTGTTGGTAACTTTTTATAATTTTTTCTATGACCGCGGGAGCCATATTACTTCCATCACCACAAATGTACAAGCAGCCTCCGCTTTCCAGCAGCGAAAGAACGGTAGATGCATCTTCCCCTAGTCGATCCTGAACGTAAACTT
Organism: Halobacillus sp.; assembly: GCF_049282395.1. NCBI lineage: Bacteria > Bacillati > Bacillota > Bacilli > Caryophanales > Bacillaceae > Halobacillus > Halobacillus sp. The sequence continues at coordinate 485 of NZ_JBAPTY010000431.1, forward strand.
TCCCTTTTCCTTCTATTCTTGAAAAAGCAGTATGAAGGGTAATAAGTCCTTTATCTACTGCATTTTCCAGCTCATTCTTATATAAGAAGTCCTTTTCCGGGTGTCTGCATCCGAAATACAAATGCGCTTCTCCAAGACTATAACCCTCTTCGAGCAGGTTCTCACGTGCTTGAATAAACCCACGGAATGGAGCAACACCTGTACCTGGACCTATCCACACCATCGGAGTCTCCGGATTTTCAGGCAGGGTGAAATTGGATTGAGGTGTGTTAATAAAACAAGCCACCTTATCGCCAATGTCCCGGTTAGCCATATAATTCGATGCTGTTCCTTTGAATTCTCCTCTTCCGCTCCAAGCTGTATCTTTCACTACACTTACCGTAACACTCGCCTCCTCACTGTGTTTTCGAGGAGAGCTCGAAATTGAATAGTAACGAGCTTTAAGCGGTGGAAGCAGAGCTAGGAATCTTTCAAAAGGAACTTCACATGACAAATAATCTTCAAGAAGATCCAGCATCGTAAGGCGATGCCCCAGTATTTCATTTTTATAGGTCTTATCCTCAAGAAGCTTCTCTAACTCAATTTTGTGTGGCGGGCAAGGGTTGTGAGCAGCCAAGTCCCTGATTTGGCTTCGGGTAGCCGGCTCTTGCAATTCAACATAGGATGTCAGGAGCTCTCTTAAGCTGATCGGCTGACTGGTAGGAAGATGCGTTGCTTTTCCTGTATCTTCGCCTAGAACTACATACTCTTCTCCCTTTAATTGAAAGCGCCGAAGGACACGTTCCACCAGCTCTGTTCCATTTTGAGGAAGAACCCCAAGATGATCCCCCTCCTGATAATTCACTCCTTCAGGAAGTTTTAATTCCAGATGCCGAGTACTTCGTTCACTTCCCACCTGTAATTCACGATTTTCATTCACCACAGCTGTAAAGGCATGGTGAGTCCGGGCGAGAGGCGTCTGTGTGACACCACTGACAAACTCCATTGAAACATGACTGGATGGGTCATCGGCTTCTTCAAGTTTCAGATTAAACGTATCTGCCAGCGCAGGCCATAACGCTGCTTCCCATTTTTCTAAATCGCCTTCGAAATCTTCACTCGCATCTCCGCCTTCTCGTGCAAGAATACGTTCCGCTCCCAGAGCTTGAAGTTCCTCATCAATCAATGTTGGGATTCGCTGATACGTACTGGCCCAGTTTCGGTCTCCACATCCAAACACAGCATAGCTTACTCCTTTAGCTTCTTCTCCATCGGCTTCCTTAAGCCAGCGGACAAAGGCAGCAGCATTATCAGGCGGGTTTCCATTATAAGAAGCTGAGACAATGAGCACCGCTCCTTCTGCAGGGAGAGCAGATGTGTACTGATTTAATGGAGCAGTCTTCACATCAAAACCCTGGTTTTTTCCGGTTTGCGCAAGTTCTCTGGCCACTCCTTCTGCTGTACCCATATTAGAACCATATAATACAAGTAACGGGGTGAGGTGAGCATCAGCATCAGGAACGCTTTGCGCTTCCGTTTTAGACGATTTTTCCGCCTCTTTCTGAGCAGGTGCCGGCTGCATTAAAGCCGCATCGCGTCTTGATTTCACACGCATAGTCAGCCCCTCAGGCTTCATTGTTAATGCTTCTTTGACATCCAGCTGATAGTTCGTATGATCTTCGAAGTCAAAATACTGAAGAACCATCCCAAGTACAAGAGTAGCTTCATGAAGCGCGAACTGCTGTCCTATACACGCTCTCTGACCATTCCCAAACGGTTTGTAGGCATGGCGGGGAATTTGGGAAGGATCCTCAAAACGCTCTGGCTTGAAGGCTTCAGCATCTTCTCCCCATATGCTAGTATCCCTGTGGAGCTGAGGAAGAAGCAGTGTAAACGTCTCTCCCTTTTCTACTTCATACTGTCCAGCAAGTGTCGTATTTTCTTTCGCATAAACTGAAAAAGCAGGAGCTGTGGGCCATAACCGTAAAGCCTCATTTAATATCATTCGTACATATTTTAGCTTTTTCACTTGTTTATAGGATGGTATATCCTCTCCAATTACTTCATCTACTTCTTCCTGAGCTTTCTTTAACTTATCAGGATTTTTCATCAAATAATGAATGGCAAAAGATAGAAGACCACTCGTCGTTTCATGGCCGGCAATTAAAAAAGTAATGATTTGGAAGCGGATATTTTCATCGTCGAGAGCTTCTCCAGTCTCCGGATCTTTCCCTTTCAACATATGGGCAAGCAGATCGTCTTCCCCTTGGTCACCCGTTTCCTTACGCTCGGCAATTAACTGATCCACTAAGTTGAACATATAATCAATGTCTTCTTTGTACTGTTTTTTAGTACGAATCATCAGCTTATCCTGAAGCTCAAAACGCTGCGTTTGACTCATAGATTCATCAAGTGCATGCACCATTTTTTCAACAAAAGGATGAGACCTCTCCCGGTAAAAGCTGTTGAACCGGTAATTAAAACCGCACAACCCTATTGTATCAAGGGTTAAGCGTGTCATGTCTTCCGGAACTTCAACTTCCTCATTCGGATTTAGTCGAGCCCATTTTTGGATAAGCTGAGAAGCAAGATCAACCATTTTATTATGATAGCCTTTCATAGCCTGCTGACTAAAGCTTGGCAATAAAATATTATGAGCTTTTTTCCAATTGATTTCTTCTGTTTCACTGGTAAATAAACCGTCTCCTCCAAAAGCACGGACCTTTTGCAGAGCAGGACCGACCTTCTTATCAAAACGGGATTCATCACAAATCTCAGCAGCAAACTGTGCACTTGAAACAAATCTGCTGGTACGGCCAGGGAATTGGAACTGATAGAGCGGACCAAATTCATCAGCCAGTTTCATAAACGACTGAATAGGCTTTTCTTTATTAATAAGCGGCAAATTTCCGAGTGGCCCATAGGATTTAGGCTGCGGAAGATGGTTTGTTTTTTCCACGAATAGTCACCTCGTTAAATTAATGTTTATGACGGAATGAACATTCATTCCTAATAAAAAATAAATACACTATCGAGTTTTCAATGATAGCGTATAGCATCCCAGCAACTTTCTTCTACTCCAATAAATAAATCATCTGTTTCTTCAATATTACCGGAACGCACCAGCTGATGCAGTTCCAGAAATCCGCCAAAAATAATTGCAATCATCGCCATGGATGGAAGGTCACGAATAACTCCTGCTTCCTTTCCCTGATCAAGGAAATGCTTCAATCTGTTTAAAAGCCGATCGAAATCTTCACGGCTGGTTTTATTTAAAAAGTAAGCACCATTATGAGTTTTAATGAAATAAAGGGCATGCTCATGTTCGCTGGTAAAACGAGTCATACCTCTAAACAAATGGTGGAATTGTTCTCTAATGGATGAATCGCCAGGGTAGTCTTCTGCAAGTGTATCAGCAAACATCTTTACATAATATTGAAATAATGTATTCACTAGAACTTCTTTATTATCGAAATAACGATAAATCGTTCCAGCTCCAACTTGTGCTTCATTGGCAATCATGGGAATTGTTGTGGCATCGAACCCTCTCTCAGCAAATAGCATAAGCGCACTGCTTAAGATGTTGTCTCTTTTAATCGTTGATGCAGGCATGGATCTTGACTCCTTTTACACCGGAATGAACGTTCATTCTTACATTATAAATCCATTTCCCTCTTCTTTTCAACTAGTTATTTACTCACGATTTTAAAAAGAACCGATTATCTTGTTTTAGACGTAAGATATTGTGAAACACTTTCCAAAGGAAGAGAAATAAATAGAGTTCTCTTCTACACTTTAGGAGGTGGAGGAATATGGAAAATACCACTTACAGAACAGGCGAAAGCGTGCCGGAAGATGGCACGTATAAAGTAGTGAGCCGCATCGATGGTGGTGAACTTAACAAGGATGATACGGAAATTATGATTGAAAAAGGTCAGCCGTTCCCAAATTCCCCCTCAACTGACAAGGAAGCAAACTGGACCAAAGCATAACCAGTTTTTTCAATTAGGACTTTTCTGCCATTTGCATGAGCAGAAGAGTCCTTTTTGTTGGATTCCCTCTCTAGTTTAATTCATACCCTTTTGAATAAAATAAAAACAATAGAAATTTATTTTATTGCTGGAATATTGTTTTCTCCATCTTAATTACCAAGAAATTTGGTTCTTGAAACTTATAGATTCTTATAGATTACTAAAAGAAAGGAAGGCTGGCAATGCCAGCCTTCCCTTTTTATGAGAATCCTTATTTCATAGCTAGTTATTGTTTGGATTGCTTGCGAATAAAAATACCTGCGGCTGCTAGTGCTGCAAGAATAGAAGCATATAACCAAATGTCATGGTTGGAAGCTGTTCCACCCATACCCGTGTCTGGCATCTCTTCAGGCATTTGTTCACTCATAAACATTTCTGGATTTTGGGCAACGATCCCAGTTGAAAGTGCTTTGGAAGCACCAAACATGTGGGCATATGAATCTCTCAACGTTTGATACGTTTGTTCATAGTCTCCTTCTGCATATTGATCAAAAGTATTAAACAAGAAATCGGCATGCTGCTGGAGACTCGGAGCAAGCTTCTCAGCACTCAGTTCACCATTCGTTCCTTCTTCCAGGAAGTTGGCAAACGTTTCGCGGTAATCCTCTAATGCTTGCATCGCTTCTTTTTGTTTCTCTTCATCTTCATTGGCTGTAGCCTTTACGTAAGCTACGAAATCATCAATGTGCTGGGTCCAGATTTCATTAAATTGATCACCGGCTTCTTCCCCGAATATTTTCGTCATCGCTTTTGTAAGATCTTCCGTGTTATTAGAAAGAGCTTGAGCTGACGCTTCAAAGTCCTCTGAACCATCAAGACCATTTTGCATCGCCATCGTCGCCAGGCCTACGTGTTCACTTAGCAAATGGTTCAAATTGGAGCGTAGATCGGCAGCTGGGGTTACAGCTTTAGTATCATTGAACTTGTCCGGGAATTGATTAACAATAGCACTGGACATCCCTTTACTTACCCCGTACATATGCTCAATCGCTTTTCGCTCTTTCATATAAGCTTCTTCATAGTTTCCTTCTACATAAGCATCAAAAGCTCCAATTAATTGGTTCACATGCATTTGCAGTCCTTCAGATAGATTTTCAGCTTTCAGACGATTTCCAGTTGCTTCTGAAATAAATGTAGAAAAGTCATCACGGTATTGACTGAGTTCATCTAATGCTTCTTGTTTGGCTTCTTCATCTTCACTGCCCGTCGCTTTTACATAATCGACAAAGTACCCAATATGAGAGGACCACATGTCTTTAAACTTGTTTCCAGCTTCTTCTCCGTAAACGGAAGAAATGGCTTTCGATAAGTCTTCCGTATTAGATGATAGGGCTGCTGCGGATGCTTCAAAGTCTTCCGCGCCTTCTGCCCCTTTTCTCATCGTTTCAACTGCCAGGTAAGCGTGTTCACTAAATAAATTATCTAATTGAGCCCGGAGTTCCACTGCTTCTGTTGAGACTTCCGGCATCTTATGATCCTCAGCATTTACAACATCCAATGACGTAGGGAGCAACAGTGTTGCACTCATCGGTACGACCAACAAAGCTTTTTTGAAATTCATAATGTTTTCCTCTCTCCTTTGTTTTTGTTTTTTCACTAAGCTATCGCACCAAAGGTTCGATTGGATCACATTTTCACTAAAAAAATAAAAAAAATTGCAGACAGCTGTCAAAAGCTGTCTGCAATAGGATTTAGAGTATTTACAATTCTGAACTTAATATAACTTCTCCCTGAGGAGTCTGACTCGTTGCATCTGGTTCTTTGGAAATAGCTACGGCATCCCAATTTGTACCTTCTGGTAAATCATTTAATGAATAGGATACTGCACCTTCTCCATTTTGATTCGCTACAAACGTTCCAGCCCGGTAAGGTTTTTCACCTTCAATTAGCCAAACCTGGTAAACCTCTTCCCCTTGAAGCTGAGCAAGTTGTTCTGCTTGCAAGGTAAGAATATCGCCTTTTTCCTGCTGGATCAAAGCTGCAGTAGCATTAGCCTCTGTTCCTTCGGATTGAAGCTGTACTCTCGCTCTTACTTGGTCGGTCCCGGTCTCTACATCAGGCTGTTCAGGTTCATCAGGCTCTGGAGTGGTTTGTTCCTGTTCATCGACAAGTGCAAAAATGTTTCCAGCAATTGAAAGTACTAGTGCTGCTGCGAGTCCCCGTAAAAGCCAGGGCCGCGTCTTTTCAATCTTGGCTTTTTTCTCGCTAGGAAATTCCAATTTCCCTTTATCCAAATGATCATCCTTTGAAGGTTGCCGGTATTCTTCGCTGGATGCGTCGTTATTACGATCACCAGCTGCAGGAGATTCTTGTGAAAACACTTCCCCCAGCACACGGTCTTTCATGTCCTCAGGAGGGGTCACAGGTTCAGAAGCAAATGGCAAATCATCTGTAAGCGTCTCTAACTCTTCCAATTCTTCCTTACAATCTGCACATGTTTCTAAGTGATTCTCAAATTCAATCTTCTCTTCTTCACTCAATTGATCATTAAAGTAATCAATTAATTTATCGCATTCTTTACGCATCATGTACCCCTCCTTTCTGCGTTGATAAATGTTTCTTTAAATGTTTTAGGGCAAGCCTTATGCGGCCTTTTATGGTTCCAAGCGGTAATTCGGTCTGCGAGGCAATTTCACTTTGACTTAATCCTTTAAAATAAAATAAATCCACCATTTGTTTTTGTTCTTCAGATAATTTTTTAACTGCCTGCCGAATCTCGCTCCCCCGCTCTTTCCATTCGACTAAATCTTCCGTAGATTCTGCTTCATCTTCAGGAAGATCTGTTTCATCTTCTAAGGTAACTTCCTGTTTTTTATGCTTACGTATAAGATCAATAGCTGTGTATCTTGTGATGGTTACGATCCACGATGAAAACTTCCCTTTACTTTCATCGAAGTGAGCTTTTTGTGTCCAAATCTTTATAAATACTTCTTGAAGGGCTTCTTCTGCTAAAGCTTGATCTCCGGATAGCTTAATGACAAAGGAATAAAGCAGCTTTTCATATTGATCATAGATCGATTCAAGCGCTTGTTTATCACCCTCGACAACCCGGCGATAGAGCTCAATATCACGATTGCTCATAGCACACTCCTTTAGTTGGTGGATATCATCATCATAGCATAGGGTATCTTTAATAAGGGAGTTAAGCTATATAGCTATCGAAACTCCCCTTCATTTGGATCACTTTTATAATAAGCGGGCTGATTTAAGCATGAGATTGTTTTACTTGAGTCTGCCTACCGCTCTGAATTAAATACCTATAGGAAAGGCATACCGACAAACTTCTGAGGCCATAAAAAATACGCCCTTTCTTATAGAAAGGACGCATGATGGATCTAAGATCTAGGCTTGCATGGCTTCTCTCTCTTCACTTGCATCATCATACTTTTTCTCGGACTCTGCTACCACTACCGCACATGCTGCGTCGCCTGTGATGTTAAGAGCTGTACGAGTCATGTCCAGAAGACGGTCAATACCAATAATCAAGGCAATTCCTTCGACTGGAAGGGCAACTTGATTCAGTACCATTGCAAGCATAATCAATCCCACACCTGGAACACCAGCTGTACCTATACTGGCAAGTACCGCAGTTAGTACAACCATAACCAGCTGCCCAAATGATAGATCTGTATTATAAACTTGCGCAATAAATACAGTAGCCACACCTTGCATAATAGCTGTACCATCCATATTTATAGTGGCCCCGAGAGGCTGCACGAAACTACTCACAGGTTTAGGTACGTTCAAATTTTCCTGGGCAGTTTTCATAGATATAGGTAGAGTAGAACTACTGCTTGATGTACTGAAACCAACGGTCATCGCCGGGAAGAAACCTTTGAAGAACTTCAATGGATTCATTTTACCCAGGAAGGATACGGCTGTTCCATAGGTAACAATTGCGTGGATAACTAATCCCAGTATAACTACAATCATATACATACCCATAGCTTGAGCACCATCCAGCCCCATTGTACCTATGGCTGAAGCTAACAGACCGAAAGCACCATATGGAGCGAATCTCATGATCAAGTTAACCAGGTACATCATAATGTCGTTCCCTTGCTCAATTAACTTCATAATCCCTTCCGTCTTCTTACCTAGAATAGCCAAAGCTAATCCAATAAAGATGGAAAAGGCTATAATTTGAAGCATATTTCCTTCTGCCATAGCCTGGATAGGATTTGTTGGAATAATTCCTGTAAACGTTTCGACTACTCCAGGAGCTTCTTCACTTTCATAGCTCGCATCAGCTGTATCAATGCTTATATTTCCAGGCTCGAAGATATAAGCTAGTGAAAGAGCAATGGTGATAGCAATCGTAGTAGTAATTAGAAAGAATGCAACGGTCTTGCCCCCGATACGTCCTAGCTTCTTAGGATCTCCCAGGGAAGCAGTTCCAAGCGTAATGGAAAAGAACACAATAGGAACAACTAACATCTTAATTAAATTTAAAAAGACTGTTCCTAGAGGGTTGAATATAAAAGTATCTAACGTTCCAAATAGATCCGGTGAAGTAAAATGCAGCGTGAGTCCTACTACGGCACCGAGAATTAAACCAATAAATATTTTGGTGGTTAGATTCATGGCGAAACCTCCTATAATAATATGAAAGCGCTTTCTTATATTTTTGTTAAAAAAATCGGGTATAAAAATTGATACAGGGCCCCCGAAACCCAGGTAGATTGCGCTATTTTTGAATTATAGCACAAATTGTATATTTATTGAATAAAATTTCTGAAACTATTCTAGCAAACTAATCATTCAGGTGTAAGGGCTGAGGACCTATGGATCAAACCTTCCTCGCTTTCTAACAGCTTAAGTGAACTTTATGGGTGTTTTGACATTAGAAGTAATCATTTAAATTTCTTTTTGCATTTTCCAAAAGATTCCCTGTATATAAATGAAGACCAAACAAACGAGGTCATTTGTCTGGTCTAAATGAATAACATTACCATTGTTTTATCTGATCCGCTTCTCTGCAATGATTTCTATTTATTCAGAGGGATTTACTGCAGCTCTATTAGAGAGGTTCGCTTGTCAATGCGGCATATATAAGACAGCCTTCTCAGATTATTTATTTTAGTGATTCTTCAATGGACTGATCCAGTTGGTTAATAATGTCTTCCTCTTCTTCAATTCCAATGGATAGACGAATAATATAATCTGTGATGCCAACCTTTTCACGATCCTGTTCTGATAAAGCACGGTGAGAGGTGCGAACGGGATAGGAAACCGTGGTTTCGACTCCCGCAAGCGTCGGAGCAATCTTAATCCAGCCCAGTGATTTGAAGAATTGATCCAGATCAATAATGGAATCAAGCTCAATGGTAACAATCGCCCCATTTCCGCGCTCCGAAACAAATTCTGGATAATACACGTGCTTCACAGCATTATTTTTTCTAAGTGCAGTCGCTACAGAATTTGCGTTATGGGACTGCTGCTTCATTCGAAGACCTAAGGTCTTTGATCCGCGCTGAGTCAGCCAAGCTTCAAACGGACTTAAATTAGCCCCAAGCGTTACCACTTTCTGCGTCGCCTCATGGATCAAATTCTTATCACCTGCCAGCACTCCGCAAGTTACATCGCTGTGACCGCCGATGTATTTGGTGGCACTATGGACCACAAGATTAACACCAAGCGGATAAGGGCGTAGCAAATAAGGAGTTGCAAACGTATTATCCACCATCGTTTTTATACCATGTTCCCGTGCCAACTCGACTAGACCAGTTAAATTCTCGACACGTAAAAATGGATTGGAGATGGATTCAGCGTATAGGAGTTTTGTACGATCATTAATAGCATCACGAATCTGACGTTGATCCGAGAACGATACCATACTTACATCAATCCCAAACGTCTGTAGTTCTTTTGTGAGAAGTTTGTGAGTGCCTCCATACAAATCTTCAGCGGCAACAATGTGATCTCCGGGTTTAGCTATCGATAAAATACCAGCCAAAATGGCGGACATCCCTGAAGAAGTAGCGAGCCCTGCTTCAGCTTCTTCAAGATTAGCAATTGAATCTCCCAGTTCATCCGTATTCGGATTCCTTTCACGGCTGTATAAATAAGGAGATTCTCCTTCATAGTAACTTTCCAGATGATCTAAATCCTTAAACGTAAAAGCTGTTGTCTGATAAATTGGTGTATTTTTACTATTTTGTACAAGCGTTTGATCGACTTTGTTGTGTACAACTTTCGTGTCAAAAGATGATTGTTTTTTCATAATGATAATCTCCTCCACTTTCACTGTTAATCAACGATTATATAGAGCAAATATACTTTTTGTCAAAGTTTTTCGACTTCTTCAAGAATAGCCTGGATAACAAATTCGTAATAAGCCTGATCATGGGGAACAAAATCCCGAAAGTCCACCCGGACCTTTTGATTATCCATAACAGAACTTGCATCCGTCGACCCTTTTGCTCCTCCAAGTACTTGCTTAAAATCATTGATCTCTACCCTTATGAGATCTTCTACTTCTTTTCCGAGTGAAAAAGCTTTCTCAGCCGGGTAAGGAGAGAGATACACACGGCAAAGCTCTCTGTCTTTTAATGTATCAGAAATAAGCACTTCTTTATATGTACCTATACTATTTAGATCTTCTTTCCATAAAGAAATACCTAGCTCCTCGTATATTTCCCTTATACCAGCCTGAATAATATTTTCTCCTGCTTCTATGTGTCCTGCCGCAGAAATGTCATATAAGCTTGGGAATGCTGCTTTATCCGCAGCCCTTTTTTGAAAGAACAAATAAAGTTGTCCATCTGCGTTCATTTCATAAAACCAACACTGAAAGGTCTCATGCCAATCCCCGTCACAATGCACCTCAGTTCGTTCCTTCACATCTAACGGATTTCCTCTATGGTCAAAAACTTGCAGCCACTCAGTCACTTTATGCCTCCTAACTCGTTCAATTCATGTGCGAAACGTTCTTTCTCTTCAAGAAAAGGATAGTGGTTACTTTCCTCAAAGACGGTTAATTTAGAATGATTTAAATAATGATGCATTTCAATAGAAAATTCCACCGGGCATTGAACATCATATTTTCCGGCGGCAATCCAAACAGGCACATTTATTTTATAAAGCTGCTGTGTGACATCAAAAATGTGAAGCTCCCTTGCAAAAAAGTCCATACGGGCTCTCGACATTTCTTTGTGTATATTTTTTGAGAAATAACGCTCATATTTGTGGTCACGAACTAATGACAGTTTTGTTCTCTCACGCTGTAAACGGTGTTTCTCCCCACTAGTTAACAGCGGAGATTTCAACTGTTCAATTAGTTGCTGCATATATGAAAATTGTGGATGGTCATTATGATAAATACACTTAGGAGAATCCATATACATACGGGCGGCCGCATTAGTAATCACCAGTTGATTCAATGAATGGGGAGCGGCCATGCCGTAGACTAAACCGAGCATTCCACCAGTCGAATGACCAGCGAATGTCCAAGTAGGAAGTTCCAACTCTTCCCTGATGGCCTCAAGGTCCAATACAGATTCCAACATACTTAATTGGTAAGGTTCATGGGCTGCTTCAGATGCCCCTGCCTCCCTTAAGTTCACTAAAAATACTTGATATAGCCCCGTGAAACAATCGGCAAAATAATCTCCTGTAGAATTAAAAATTGAATATAGGTGGCTGACACAAATAGGCGGCCCTTCTCCCTTACAAAATACCTCAAAAGTCCCTCTAGGTGTAACCACCATATTCACCTCCCAAGAGCCCATGCCGTTCCCTCCCTTTTCTTTAAGTTTAGCAAAACCTTTGTTAAGTTGGAATAATCCACCACCTCAGGTCATCCATATTTTGTAATTATGGTAACCAAATCCATGTTTAACTTTATTTATACAAAGGAAACCTATTCTTGAAGGAGGCGATTCATATGACAAATAAAAAGCAACGACGAGGAAAAGTGGAGGATACGAACGAAGCTGCCGAGATATTCAGCAGCCGTCTAACGTACACAAAAGCTTTCGTTCCACTTCAAGAGACAAAAGCTGAAGAAAAACCTTCCGAAGGTGAAGCTATGTATCATCATTATACAGATGAAGATTAAAAGCCTGACTCCAATACATTGGAGCCAGGCTTTACTATTACCTTCTTAAATAAGCGGAGCCGTACATAAAAGCTTCTTTCCGCATGTTACTCCCGAGTAATAAGTCTGTGCTTCCCCGTATTTCCCCGTGGAGAACTTTTGAACTACCCCCACTCCCTTTATCAGGTGGGAGATTCTTAATCAAGAACTCTCCAAACAAATAATCCAGTTTCGTAAGTCATAAACCATCGAAGTT
>NZ_JBAPTY010000432.1:0-12298 GCF_049282395.1 Halobacillus sp.
CATTTCACGAATCATGTCCACGGACCCTTCAAGCTCAATTTGATAGTGAGAAACGCTTGGATCCTCCCTAACAAACAGCTCCTGTGGAATTTTACTAGATATACTGCCTGAAAGCAATTGTTTTTTAACGATTTTAAGCTGAGGATTTATAGATAGCAGAATAGCTTCCTGGTTTTTTCCCACCCCAAAAAGAAGTTCTCGTTCAAGACGGAAAACGGCCGTTTCAATCGTAAACACAGGTTCAGGATTTTCCTGTAATAATTGGAAGGGGCTCATCCATTCGTTTTTTCTAGTGATTTCCATTAAACCTAAGCGTGTAATCCCTAAAATCTGCGTTCGTACTAAATCCTGTTTCGCCAGCTTCTTCATCTCTTTTATGAGTCGTTCAGCAGCTGAAGTATCTTTCATAGATATAAAATCCACCATTATTATTCCAGAGATATTTCTTAAACGCAGCTGCCTGAGAATCTCTTTGCCTGCCCGCCTGTTTACATCTGAAGTTTGTGAGTTGGAAAAAGCTTTTCCTTTATATTTGGAACTATTTACATCAATAACTGTCATCGCTTCCGTTATCTCTATTACAATCTCGATTCCTCCCTCAATCTCCAGGCGAGAGTTAATAAGCTCCATTTGCAGATCCTGTAAACTGCGCGCTACTTCATTTGTTCGTTTAGGATTCCAGCTGATCTTATCCTTAATCGAGGGGTATGTATTTTTTAATCGTTCGCTTTCCTCGACCCTATCTACTATGATCGTTTCCAAGGAATTTAGCGGGAACTTTCTAATTAACTGGTTAGGAATAATTTCATCTTTCCATAAGAGACGTGGAGGCTTTCTAAGCTGTTGCGTTGTTATTTTCAACCACTGCTCCTTTAACACTTCCAGCTCCTTCAGAACTTGAGCGGGGTTAACATCAGCGGCAGCCGTGCGGATAATACAGCCTTCTACAGAGCTCAGCCTTTCCTCAAGTTCTGATTGAAGGTGAGTTGTTGAAGCAGGCGTTAGTTTCTTCGAAATAGAAGTTTTCCCTCCATAGGGCTGATAGATTGTATAAAGGCCTGGAAGAGTGATATCTGCACTAACCTGCGGCCCTTTATTACCCTTAGATTCTTTTATTACCTGGAGAAATACATACTCTCCTTCTTTTAAAGTGGTATGAATCGATTCTTTAGCCCATGGAATAGCAGGCTTCCTTAGAAAAGCATGCTTCCCTTCTCCTATATCAACAAAGGCCGCCTGAAGTCCATGGTCAATGTTCTGCACTCTGCCAACAAAAACAGCCCCAGTAAGTGCCTTTACTCCGGGGCGGTCTATCACATATTCATTGATGCGATTATTCTCTATCACCACTCCTGTTTTCTCAGAAGTTAGTGTATGGAAAACGATTTCCCTCATGTCATCCCTCTTCATAATGCAATTTTAGGTAGATCCCTTAAGCGTAAATCAGAATCTTTCTTTTCAAAATACGCTTGCAGGCATTCTTGCTCATCTACTATATAGAAAAGGGGGAACTCTTTCAATACATAAAGATGATTTCGATTGCTTCTAATATTTTTCAGTGCATCTCGTACCAGCATTTCTTGGGGAACATTTACATATACAGGTCTTAAATGACGGCGGTCCTCAAGAGCACAATGCATTAAATACCTCATTTGTGTGTAAGTTCGTCTTCTCCATTCCAGAACATTTTCCACAATTAAAAAAGCAGCCAGAAGAATACCCGCAAACGTCCATCGTTCGTCCAGCGTAAGCCAACTGCCAATCAGAAGCATAGCAAGAAATGAAAAGAATAAAGTAAGCATGAGGCTTCTTCTGAAACTTGCTGCCTGATTCATCATATAAAATATTATTTTCCCTCCATCTAATGGCCAGATCGGAAGAAGGTTGAACAGGAGTATAACTCCATTATAAAAACCAGCTACACTTAAGAGCGGATGAGGTCCCATAGTTACTTGCAAGATAGTAAGTACAGCAAATATCCAAATGTGCTGCAGCGGTCCTGCCAGAATCACGGTTACTTGCTCACGAAAAGGACGTGTATTATGTTCTTCACTGACCACAGCACCTCCGAACAGCCAGAACTCTATTTTCGTAACTCTCCATCCAAAATGCTTAGCGGTAAAAAAGTGCCCCAGTTCATGGATCATAACAATAGAAAACAGGATAACAAATTCATAAATAGCCCCAGTTAAGAATGCAGATATAGCTAATAAAAAGAAGAGAGGATGAATATGAATGCTCGGGATAAAATTAAGAACTTTCATCCACTTTTATTACCTCTACAGGATCTAAGTATCTTTCGTCTTTCTCAATGGCAAAAAAGAACTCCGCTGATTTCCCTTCTTCCGATTTTACAGAGCCTACATTCCTTTGGGCTTGTACATGTTCATAAAGATGAACATCAATGGAGGATAAATATCCATAAATGCTTTTCGAGCCATCTTCGTGCTGCACAATTACGGTCTTTTGAGTATCTTCATCATTTCCTGCAAAAATAACGGTTCCTTCTCTAACAGCCTTAATCTCTGAATTATTTTCAGTCGTTAACACTATGCCCTTTCCATCATTCTGAAAAGATGTAGTGACGGTTCCACTCACGGGCATGGCGAGATTTTCCTCCGTGGAGGATTGTTTTGGAGCAACCACCTGTAAAGGCTCACCAAAGCGTTCACTATACCAGGCCGTAACCTTAGCAAATGGAAAGTCCTCCTGAAGTTGAGAAGTTACCCAATCCTCGGGTCCGTTAAGGAAAGTAATATCTGTCTGTTTGCCTAGTGCTACAGCAGCAAATAATAGAACAGAAAAAAACAACTGAACCCCCAGACGACTTGTCTCTTTTTGGGACTCAGGAAGAGGTCGCTTTTTTTCATAATCACTTCTTGTTACTAAAGGTGGATAGCCATGCATTTCTTCATCCTGAGGTGGAACAAACGACTTTTTAGGAAGCTCGTAGCTGCCCTGAACCTTTTTTTTCTTACGCTCAGATATATTTTTACGGACATGTTCAATGTCTCTCTTCAAAATAATCCCTCTCTTTCCGCCACCTTTTTTTACATTCTATGGGGATAGAGAAGGATATATGTGTAAAAGCTTGTCCGCTGCCCTAAGAAAAGAGCGGCCTGTTTAATTAAAAACAAACCGCTCTTTACAAAAATTATGTGCGCATTCCAAAGAAGCGTTTTACTTTTGAGAACATTCCATTATCTTCATCTAAATTCATTAGCGGCACCGCTTCACCCAATATTCTGCGAGCTATGTTTCGGTAAGCTATCGAAGCTCTGGAATTTGGTTTCATTGCTACTGGCTCTCCGCTATTAGATGCAGTAATGACTGAGTCATCATCTACCACGATACCAAGCAAATCGATGGATAAGACCGAAACGATTTCGTCTACATCCAGCATGTCTCCGCTTTTCATCATGTGATTTCTTATACGATTTATAATAAGTTTCGGAGCTTCTATTTCTTCCTGTTCAAGAAGACCAATTATGCGATCTGCGTCTCTAACACTTGATTTTTCAGGTGTTGTAACGACCACAGCTTTATCAGCGCCAGCCACAGCATTTTTATATCCTTGTTCAATTCCGGCAGGGCAATCGATAATAATGTAGTCATAGTCTTGCTTCAATTCTTCCACAATTTCTTTAATTCCTTCTGGAGTCACCTCGGATTTATCGGAAGTCTGGGCTGCCGGCAATAGATGCAGACAGTCAAAACGTTTATCGGTTACAAGAGCTTGTTTTGTTTTGCAACGTTCATTTACTACATCCACAATATCGTAGATAATACGATTTTCAAGCCCCATCACAACATCTAAATTCCTGAGACCGATATCTGTATCCACCAGACAAACTTTTTTGTTCTGTAAGGCCAAAGCGGTCCCCAGATTGGCGGTAGTTGTGGTCTTTCCAACCCCTCCCTTTCCGGAGGTAATTACTATCGCTTCACCCATTGCTCATTCTCCTTTCAAAACTTGCAAGATCCGGTTTCTTCTTCACAACTTCCTGTAATCGGTCGATGCGAATCTTCCCTTCCTGTTCATCAATAAATCCGCACTCCATATATACACCTTCCGTTTCATAATCAGGAGCACGACTAACCTGGTCAGCAATTCGTAATTGGCTCGGCTGCATATAAGAGGCAGCAATAACTGTCTCTGTGTCCCCTTCAATCCCGGCATGAGCTACACCTTTGAGGCTGCCAAGCACATATACATTGCCAGTCGCCGAAATACTTCCCCCTGGATTAACATCTCCAATTAGCAGTAAATCCCCGCGCACCTCCACCAATTGTCCAGAACGGATGGTCTTGGCGATCGGAGTAATTTCTGTATTCTCTTTCCATTCAAAAGCCTCTTTTTTCGTAATAACATCTGATTCAATACGATCGACTACAAGCTTTTGCTTTTCTTTAATAAGGTCGACAAGTTCCTCTTTCTGTTCGTTCGTCACAAAACGTTTACCCAATTGAATCGTCACATGAATCATAGGTTCTTCATCAGTAATGCCTTTCATAGACAGCTTACTTTGTAATTCCTTCAGAATATCCTTGTAAGCACACTGATCGTCTAAACTAAGTGTCAATCCATCTCTAGTTCCTTTAATTAATACTTTCTGATCGTTTGCCGTCACAGGCTGTCACCTCAGACCTTAGACATTTTACAAAATTCTAAGCGTTATTTATTACTTCTGACCACTGCGTAACCCGATCCTTCACGACTGGATATAAAATAATAAAGAAGATCATATTAGCTGCCACAGTAGGCAGCAGTCGCAGGATTAGGTAAGTACCCCATGGCATAGAAGTGATTTGTACAAATGAATAGATTACGTATAGTAATGTATCGGACAAAATGATCCCAAGGATCACTAATAGTGAAGCACCGATAAAATTCGAATGAATCGTCCTATTAATACCGTGAATTACGTAGATGACCAGTGCATAAGTTACCATGTAAACTCCAAGTATGCCAGTATAAACAATATCGAGCAATAGACCAAATGCCATCCCGTACCAAACCGCAAAATAAGTCTTGTCCCGATCAAAAAATATAGCAACTATTAATAAGAAAAGAAGTACCCAGTGAGGGGTCATTAATAGATTTGAATATACAAGCTTAGAGGGTAATAAACTCATAGCCATCCCCTGCATCACTAAAAGAAGCAGACAGATCAGAGCGATGTAATACCTTTTCATGAATCTCCATCTTCTTTCTGATCCTCATTTTCCACGGTCTGCATGGAGCGGTCCACCACGATAACATGGTTGATATTAAATAGATCAGCAAAAGGTTTTACGTAGGCGGTTTTTGTTAAACCGAACTGATCGTTAACAACCTCTTCCACTGTACCTATTCGCAGATTACTAGGGAAAACACCGCCGAGACCTGAAGAAATGACAGTATCCCCGTTTTTCAATTCTTCGTCCAGCTTAATACCTTTCAGCAGTAACCTGCCACTTTCTCCATCGTATCCTTCTATTAAACCAAATGCCTCGTTTTTATCTTTTCTTACCACCCAGGATGAAATCTTATTGGAACGATCAAACCCGCTCAGTAGCTGAACAGTCGAATGAAAGGCTCCAGCGGATTTAATTTTCCCTACCATTCCTTCACTGGTCAATACAGCCATATCCTTGGCCACTCCATGTTCTTCACCTCGGTTAATGGTCATCTGCTCGAACCACCTGTCCGAACTTCTGGCTATAACTGTCGCCTGGATAGGTGAATAATCGCTCAATGATTTCGTTTTCCCCATCGTTTTTCGCAGCTCCGCATTGTCATTCTTTAACCGCTGATTGTCTTTGATTACGCCCTTGTACTCGGAAAGACGCGCTTTTAAAACCTGATTCTGTTCATACACTTCAAACATATTTTGAATATTGTCCACGGAGTTGTCAACTAGACTAACAGGTTTATAGATGATACTCTGCATCCATCCTACCGTATCTTTAAAGAATTTCTCAGGCGTAGTTAAGGAGTCGCGATCCCGAATCGAAAATCCGATCAAAGCAACCAATACAATGAAGCCGATTAATACTGCCATTAATCTTTTTCTTCGGAATAAGCTCGGCATATCTTGACCGCCTACTCCATTTTCGCTCGGCTTGCTACATTAGGCTGGGCTCTGAAATGGTGGATATTTTCGAGAGACTTTCCAGTTCCAATGACTACACAATCCAGTGGTTCTTCTGCAATGAAGACAGGCATCTCTGTACGTTCACTGATGACAGTATCCAAATTCTTAAGTAATGCTCCACCACCCGTTAAGACAATGCCGCGTTCCATAATATCTGAAGCAAGTTCAGGAGGAGTCTTTTCCAACGTATTAATAATCGTTTCAATAATCGTATCCACTGTATCCTTAACGACATTAATAATTTCTTCCGAGTGAACTGTAATCGTTTTCGGAAGACCTGTAAGCAGGTCACGGCCGCGAATATCCATTTCATCATTTCCCTGAATACTGCCCGCACCGCTGAGTTCCATTTTTACTTCTTCTGCCGTTCTTTCCCCAATCATAAGGTTATATTTTTTCCTGACGTGCTGAATGATAGAGTCATCCATCTCATCGCCGGCTACACGAATCGATTGACTGGTTACGATTCCACCCATGGAAAGGATAGCTACTTCCGTAGTACCTCCGCCAATATCTACAATCATACTCCCTGTAGGTTCCCATACAGGAAGTCCAGCTCCGATCGCTGCTGCAAAAGGTTCCGCTATTGGAAATGCTTCTTTAGCCCCTGCTTGCTTAGTAGCATCAATGACTGCACGTTCTTCCACCATAGTAATACCGGATGGAACACAGACCATAATGTTGGGCTTACTCGCAAATGAAGATCTGGTTTTAAGTGCTTTTTGAATGTAGTATTTCATCATTTGAGCTGTGGTTTCATAATCCGCTATGACCCCGTCCTTCATTGGACGAATGACAGTTATGTACGCAGGTGTACGGCCGATCATTTTACGAGCTTCATTCCCTACGGCCAGAACTTCACCTGTTTGATTATTTTTGGCTACAACAGAAGGTTCCCTTACAATAACCCCTTTATCTTTTAGATAAACAAGTGTATTCGCAGTACCTAAATCAATCCCTAAGTCTTGAGAAAATCCAAATAGACCCAATTCAATCTTCCTTTCTAAGTGCCCGCATTGCTCAGGCGGGGTCAGGCATAAGCCTTTTTGTGGATTAGAAGAAGCGCCTATTTATAAGAAGTTCCTATAAATGGCGCCTTTTATCTCCATCTATTCAATTATACGAAAAATTAGATAAAATAGATAGTGTTACAAGTATCCTTTTTCTTTTAAAGAAATAAACTTTCGATCTCCTATAACAAGATGATCCAGTAGTTCGATACCGATCATCTTTCCGCACTCCTGCAATCGTCTTGTTACCTGAATGTCCTCCTGAGAAGGAGTAGGATCTCCTGAAGGATGGTTGTGGGCACATATAATGGAGGCAGCCGAGCGTTTCACGGCTTCTTTAAAAACCTCACGGGGATGTACAATCGAAGCGTTCAAGCTTCCGATGAAGATGGTCTGGCGATGGAGTACCTGGTTTTTAGTATTCAGGAATAAACAAATGAAGTGCTCCTGTTTTAAGTCACGCATTTCTTCCATAACGAAATCGGCTCCGTCTTCAGGGCTGCGAATCATATATCTTTCCACCGGCTTCATTTGCTGCATCCGCTTCCCTATTTCAATAGCCGACATGATCAAAACGGCCTTTGCTACGCCGATCCCCCTGATAGCGGTCAATTCTTCAAGGGTAGCATCTTTTAGTAATAAAATCCCTTCAAAATGAATAAGAAGACGCTGAGCCAAATCCATAACTGACTCTCTTTTAGTGCCGCTTCCTAAAAGAATGGCAAGTAGTTCCTGGTTGGAAAGATGAGAAGCCCCTATTTCCAAGAGTCTTTCCCTGGGACGATCCTCCTTGGGTACATCCTTAATCATAATACTTGCATTTGTCACCCTCTTCGCTCCCTTACAACTCATTCCTCATGTAGAGAAAGTTAGTCCAGCAGCACTCCAAAGGCTTCAAGCTCCCTTACGACCCTAGCTATAGGCAAGCCTACTACACTGTAGTAATCTCCGTGAATATACTTTACAAAAAACGCTCCTTTCCCCTGTATGCCATAACCACCTGCTTTATCCCACGCTTCCCCTGACTCCATATACTTATGAATTTCCTTATCAGATAGGGAAAAGAAAGTAACATCTGTTTTGACAACAAACGTATGGATGTGTTCCTTAGAACGTACTGTGACTCCTGTATGCACTTGATGTGTGCGACCGCTTAAATTTGTAAGAAAACTAAAAGCTTCTCTCTCATCAGCAGGTTTTCCAAGGATCTCTCCATCTATCGATACGAGGGTATCAGCTGTAAGCAGTACTTCATTTTCTTCAATAGGGATAGCCAAGCTTTTTTGTTCTGATAAATAACTGACCGCTTGTTCTGGCAGGATACCTTTTTCCAATTCTTCGTCTGTGCCGGAGACTCGCAGTAAAAACTCGTACCCGGCTTCTCTCAGCAATTCTTTTCTTCTGGGTGATTGTGATCCAAGTATAAGTGTTGGCATTAACTAAGCTCCTTACTCTACATGAGGTATTCTCATTTTACAGGAATCTCTGTCAGTCTTTGATTTACATAAATAGAATTTCCAGTTACCAAAAACAAGTAAAAAAGAAGAATCCAATAGTGAAATTCTTAAAAATTCGTTACATTGAGAGACCTTTATTTTCTATTCCATCATTTTTTCAAGAGAATAAGCTACCTTCAGCCAATTCAAATGATAATCGTCACGTTGCTCCCATTCTTGCAGTGGGGAGATTAACGGAGAATTGGGTTCCTGTTTCTCCAGGGTACTAAGCAGCTTCTGACGATCTGCATCGGAAAGCTGATCAATTGAAAAATTCTCCAAGTGATCGATCATAAACTCAAAAGTTTTGGCTTCTTCTCCTTTAAAGGAGCCTTCCCCCTTCAATACAGACCAGGGTTTTACGTAGGTTTCGATACTACGTGCGGATAACTCTGCAGCTATTTGAGAAGCTTCGGTCTCTGTCTGCGCGCTTCCTGCAAATAAATAAAACTGATGATCCCTTTCCCAAACCATAGAAGAAACAGAAAGAGCAGTCAATTTACTTTTCCACTGGAGGGCTTTCTCTTCTGTTGTAAACACTCCTGCCTGAACCAAGTAGGCTTCAACAGCGTTGGGATTTACAGCAGCAACCTGCTCTGTAACGGCTTCTTCAGAGGGGACTGTGGCCGGCACCATTTCTTTACCAGCGGTAGTTTCGTCTGTCAGGCTAACAAACATACGCAGGAGTAGAAAACCGAGTCCTAAGCTTAATAAGAGTGCTGATGAAGCAGCAATGACCAAATACTTTACTGAATGCTTCTCATACCTCTTTTTCTTAGTGGGTGATTGGTGTGGTTTTCGAATTTCTAATACTGGTATCTCTTCTATCTTATTTGGTCGTGGATCTGAAGCCGCAACCTCCTCTTTCGCCTGGATTATTTCATTTTCAGGATCTTTTTCATTTTCATTGCGGAAAGATATGGTTATTTTTTTATTCGATTCCATCGTTTAATCACTCCTGCAAGGTTTGTCCCAACCCTATCACAGCAACCACAAAAACAACGTTGAAATTTGTCAGCATTGTTTCGACAATTTCACTTGTTGCCTATTCCTGTCCAGTAAGCTTCTTTACAATTATACGATTTGAGGTACCCAAGCCTAAAAGGATGACAGGTATAAAACAACTAAATTTTCTCCATAAAAATACACAATAACTGCAGCGGAAACGATAGAAGGACCAAATGGCACGGGGTCTTTACGACCATTACGTTTCAGACTGATCATGAGCAGACTGGTTACCGTACCGATGAATACAGCTATAAAAAACGTCACCAGTACAAGTTGAGTTCCAAGGAGAATTCCCAGCACTCCTAAAAGTTTCATATCTCCAGCACCCATCCCTCCTTTGCTAAGAATAATAATAAAAGCAATCAAAAGAAGGGATATAAACGCTCCGTTAACTGAGGAATACCAGGGGTGAAGCGGATATACGAATCTATAGATAATAAATAAAGCTGCAAACCATATAAGGAGAAGGTCTGGAATTAGCATGTATCTAAGATCACTGACCGTTACCATGATACTTAAACTAATGAGTAAACAGGCACCCAAAAAAGAAGGTGTCCACCCATAAACGATGTAGGAGAGTAAAAACATAACTCCTGTTAAGGCTTCTACGATTGGATAAGAGAGGGATATGTGAGTACAGCAATGCCTGCATGCACCTTTGGTGAGAAGATAAGAGAAGAGAGGGATCAGGTCGATAGGCTGCAACTTCGTTTGACAATGAGGACATTGAGAGCGGCCAGTAAAAAAGGGAGTTCTTACTGGCAGGCGAATTCCGACTACGTGGTAAAAAGAGCCTAGAATCAGCCCAGTTGTAAGTATATAGAGGGAGAGCAAAGTGTTCATCAATTTCTCCTTTCGGAACAATAAATTTTTTGGGGAGTTTGTAATACTAGAAGGATGTTTTTGTTCAGTTAGCTTATCGTATTTGTTGTGAAGTACTGTGGGGGCTCCATAGGAGTTGGTTTATTCTTTTTAACTCACTATTTCCTCCTTTCTCATTAACTAAATTCAATTATAAAATAAGAAGCTCTGTCTGTCCTCTCCCATTATACCAACTTAGTTAAATCCTAATGTGAACTATTATAATTAAGCTCACGTTTGTGTAAGACTCAGTTTCGAGATAAATGGTGGCCATCACTCTATGTGGAGGAGGGCTGGCGGGGGAATAACTCGTCTTGTTCCATCACCCAGACTCTCGAGACATAAGCCGTTCATCAACGGACGGAAAAACCACCATCCTTTTGATGCTCGGCTTATGCTGTTCGTGTCTTTCGGGGTGATTCCACATTCGCACACTTTCCTATGGCCCTACACGACGCAGGGGCGATCGACGTTGCGTCGTGCAGGGCCGGAAAGCGAATCATCCCCCGCAGGAACTTTAAACTAACCCAATATCTCGAAATCGAGTCTTCAACTATACTGCCCGATTGTATAGTAAATTCTTAATAGAAAAGCACAGCCAGTGTTTGAAATTATATTAAAAACGTCCAATACCGATTATTGGACGTTTGTGTTCATTTGATTATAATTCGCTACCTTATTTCTTCCTTGCTGCTTCGCACCTACATACATCGCTCGATCCGCATGGCGAATTAATTCTAAGGGCTCTTCACAATCATTCGGGTAAACAGCTACTCCTATACTGGCAGTAACATTAATCTCCTGGACCGTCTCCCATCTTAATATGTGATCGTGAGAGTAAAAAGGTTCAGAAGATATGGCATGTTTAATATCTTCAGCTATATTAATGGATTGATCAGCCGCATATCCGGGAAGAAGAATCACAAATTCTTCTCCGCCATAACGAGCAAGCACTCCTTGATTACTTAAAACCATCCGCAGTCTTTCAGATAGCAGACAGAGAATTTCATTGCCACTTTCATGTCCATAGGTATCATTAACTTGCTTAAAATGATCAATGTCTAAAAGAATAAGAGAAATTGGCTTATTTACGTCTTCTTTTTCCCATTTCAAAAATAAATCCTGCAAATAATTTTCAAAGTAACGATAATTGTAAAGTCCCGTAAGAGGGCATCGTTCACTT
Source organism: Halobacillus sp. (assembly GCF_049282395.1). Classification (NCBI taxonomy): domain Bacteria; kingdom Bacillati; phylum Bacillota; class Bacilli; order Caryophanales; family Bacillaceae; genus Halobacillus; species Halobacillus sp. Next base: position 11,696 of record NZ_JBAPTY010000432.1, read on the forward strand.
TCTTCTTTGCGCTGCTCATAATGCCTCGCATTATCAATAGCAACCCCTAGATAATTGCCAAGAATCCTTAGAATCATAAACTGAAATTGTACAAATGCCCGCTTCTTTTTAGAGTAAATTGTTATAATGCCTACAATCTCGTTATTTCTTTCTACAGGTACAGAAAGAACACTTTCCGCATTCTCAGGTGTAAATGAATTCGTCATATGCTTCCACTCAGCTCTCTTTTTATAATGGAAGCTTCCGGATCTTTTCCACGTTGCCCTGCTAACGCCTTCCCCCCTATTCATCTGCACCTCTGAAAAATTCATTTCCCCGGAACGATCAAAGAAGCGGATTAGCTTTAATTGATTTTCGGATAATACATCATAAACATAGATGTAATCAAGAGGCAGCAATTCGCTGAGTCGGTCTACAAATAAGTCAAGAACATCCTTAACCCCAAGTTTCCCTGTAAGTTCATGTCCAATCTTACTAGTTCTCTTTAAGTAGGCATTGATTTCATTGCTATTATGAAAGAGCATTAGCATTCCAGAAATAAAGATAAAAGGAATTCCAACAAAAAACATGGCACTTATTCCAAATTCAAGGAAAACAATATAA
>NZ_JBAPTY010000433.1:0-4811 GCF_049282395.1 Halobacillus sp.
CGGCTTATATAAGAGTTCCCTTCTTGAGACGCGTGTAGGGTTCCGGCCGTTTACGCCGGGATTTCTTCCGGTGTTTGGTTATGTGCCAGAGCACCCCGGCCTGCTGGCAGCTAACGGTCTCGGGGCATCTGGATTAACTTCCGGTCCATTTCTGGGCGCTGATCTTGCAAAACTTGCTCTAGGTCAGGAAACAGAGCTTGATCCGGCTGACTATGATCTCTCAGAAGCGATAGAGATCATGAACTAGAACGAGCGACGATTCCAGGAGTTCACTGTTCACGCTCACTAGAGAAAACATCTATTACATTTTGCAATAAAAAGACCAAATCACAACGTGATTTGGTCTTTTTTATTATGCTAAGACAAGGTGAGAGGGATGTACATTTGAAGAACCGCGTGAAACTTCCTATTTCGCCCTTATCATAATAATTTAGACTCGGCCCTATTTATTAAGGTGCTGATCTTAAGATTTTAGTTCTGGATAATCGCAATACTCGATGATTGTTCCTTCTGTATCGGCTGGGTTTAAATAAATTAAACGCCGTCCATGCTTATTTGTTCGAAGTGACCATTCTAGTGTGCGGATCCCTTTGGTTTCAAGTTCTTTTAAAGCTTGATCAAGATCTCCTACATGATAGGCCACATGATGGACACCTTTTCCTTTCTGCTTAATAAACCTGGCAATAGGAGAAGTTGTATTGTTTGTAGGCATGAGAAGTTCAGTCCTGTCACCCTCAATATCAATGATGGCAATTTCACTTTCAACGCCTTCTGCTTCGCTTCGGTAGCGGTCGATTAACGTTCCGCCTAATTCATTCGTATAAAAATCGATGCTGTTTTCTATATCTCGAACGGCAATACCGATGTGGTCTAATTTTTTCTTCATCCAAGACCTCCTTCTTTGTACGAATTATTCTACCATACGACTCTTTTTCTACTGCAAGATACTAGCCTTTTCATTCCATTAACTGGTTAATTGTACAAGATAGAACCTTTCTGCGACATAGAATAGCAGCAGAAGTTAGACTTTATGCATGATCTACTAAGAAATACAGGCGGACTGGGGTTAGCGATATTTACACTCTTTTTGGCGCCCGTTGCTCTTGCAGGAGTAGCATCTGCTGCTTTATTTGCAGGTGGTCCTCTGGCCGTTCCCGTATTTGTGGTCGTACTAGTTTTAGCTGTACTCTGGTTAATTATCTACTTCCTGTTTGTTCGCAGACTTTTCGACTGTGTTTGCGGCCGGCATCACCACAAATAACACATGAGTAACTCTTGAAGCGCCCTTCCCGGGAGCGCTTCCCTACATAAAGAAGGCTGACATCCCGCTCGGATATCAGCCTTCCTCTACTATTAACCTAGTTGTTTAACAAGTTCTTTTGCGACAGCCTCAGTAGATTGAGGGTTTTGACCGGTAATCAAGTAACCGTCTACTTCATAATGAGTACTCCAGTTAGGTCCTGAAGAAACTGTGGCACCAAGCTCATTCAATTTACTTTCCAATAGGAAAGGCATGTACTGATCAAGAGTTGTTTCAGCTTCTTCTGAGTCCGTGAAGGCACTGACGCGTTTACCTTTAACCAGGGGCTCTCCATTAGATAAAGTAGCTCCTGTAAGTCCGGCGGGACCGTGACACACGGCTGCTACATATTTATCAGCTTCATAGAAGTTACGAAGCAGTTTCTGAAGAGTTTCGTTATCAGGGAAATCGAACATGGTTCCATGTCCGCCTGGCAAGAACACAGCGTCAAACTGTTCAGCTGAAAAATCAGTGATTGGTGCTGTGTTTTCCAGGTGAGGTTTTGTATCTAGAATTTCCTGCGGTTCATCTTCGCTCACGCTGTTTGGGTCCACAGGTACGACTCCACCGTTTGGGCTTGCTACAGTCACTTCATAACCGTGCTGTTTAAATTCGTTGTAAGCCTCTCCGAATTCGGAAAGCCATACGCCTGTAGGTGTCTCATCAGTGATTTTATCATGATTAGTAAGCACCATTAATACTTTCTTAGCCATATTAAAATCCTCCTTACAATATAAGAAACGTTTGGAAAGTTTTTATTTAACGCAGCATCATGCGCTAAAAGAATAATTCCCAATAAAAATGTGGAATAAACATGGGCAGAACATGGTTGACAAGAAACACATTCCTGCATACGATAGATGTATATATGAATATATGTGCATATAAGGGTGGTGTTGAGTCATATGGATAATGAACCGAAGAAAGAAGATCAAAAGAAAAAGGAAGAAGTAGAAGGGCTGGATGAGGAGACGCTGTTCGTCGTTTCCCAAACGTTTAAAGCTTTATCTGACCCGACACGCATACGAATTTTACATCTTCTATGCGAACAGGAGATGTCCGTCAACCAAATTGCAGATACTTTAGAGTTGAGACAGTCAACCGTTTCACATCAGCTGAGATTTTTGAAGAACTTGCGTTTAGTTAAATACAGAAGAGCAGGAACAACACTATTTTACTCTCATGATGATGAGCATGTCATCAATGTCCTTCAGCAAACGATCAATCACGCTCTACATCACTAAAGGAGAGGGAAAGAATGAAGGAATACAAACTCCAGGGGCTGTCCTGTGCAAATTGTGCAGCCGAAATGGAAAGCGAAATTAAAAAGTTAGATCACGGGGACGCTGCACAGCTGAAGTTTAATTCAAGTAAACTTGTGGTCCATGAACAAGTAAACTTAAATAAAGTGCGTCAAATATTAAAATCAGATGGAGCCTCGCTTGTAGAAACGAACGAGCATGGAGAGAACGATCACAATCACTCTCACGGTTCCAATATGAAGATGCTGGTTTTTCTTTCAAGCGTAATTTTTGGACTCACGTTTTTATTGCAAAGCTATGTTTCAGGCTATGTGTTAATTATGATGTACGTAGCTGCCATGGCTCTCAGTGGTTATCAGACGTTTATTAAAGGTGCCAGAAATTTAGTAAAACTGAAATTCAATATTGATACGTTAATGACAATTGCATTGGTAGGAGCCGTAGCTATTGGAGAATGGCGTGAAGCCACAATTGTAGCGATCCTATTCGGTTTAAATGAATACTTGGAAGGTCTCGGTATGGAAAAAGCAAGGAATTCAATGGAGCAGCTGCTAAAAGTAGCTCCTAAACAGGCCACTCTGATACTTGAGAATGGCTCAGAAAGAGTTGTACCGATCGAATCCCTCCAAGAGAATGATGTAGTACTCGTGAAAGCTGGTCAAAAGATCCCGTCCGATGGGATCGTGATAGAAGGGTTCAGTTCCGTGAATGAATCGGCTATTACCGGCGAATCACTGCCGGTCGAAAAGGCGGCTGGGGAAAATCTGTATGGAGGCAGCATTAATAACGAAGGCCTTCTAAAAGTGAAAATAACCAGAGCTTATGAAGATTCCTCCTTAGCGAAAATATTACATTTAGTTGAAGAAGCACAGGAAATGAAAACCCCAACCGAATTGTTTATTAATCGCTTTGCGAAGTACTATACCCCGGCGATCATGCTGATTTCCCTTCTGGTTATGGTCCTTCCGCCTTTGTTATTCAGTATGGAATGGGGAGCAGCACTTTATCAGGGGCTTGCGGTGTTAATAGTTGGCTGTCCGTGCGCGCTTATTTTATCTTCTCCGATAGCTATTGTGTCCGGAATTACAAAAAACGCCCGCAATGGGATATTGGTAAAAGGCGGCGTATTTTTAGAGCAGCTAGGTAAAGTAGAAAGCATAGCTTTTGATAAAACAGGTACATTGACTAAGGGAGAACCTACCGTTCAGACAGCGAGAATATATGATGCTGAACGCTTTTATTCAATAGCTGGTTCGATTGAAAAGAATTCATCCCATCCGATTGCCAAAGCAGTAATGGCTGAAGTTAACACTAAGAACTCAGCATTAAAAGAGCCTTCAAAAGTAGAAGCGTTACCAGGGAAAGGGATTTACGCTGAAATTGACCACCATCCTTACTATATGGGAAGCGAACAGACGATTAATCACTTAAATCTATCCAAAGAACAGCAAAAGGATATTGAGTCATTAAAAGAGGCAGGATATACGCTGGTCATTGTTTCAAGTGAAAAGGAGATTCTCGGGATGTTCGGTATCGCGGACGAGATAAGAGATGAAAGTAAGTCCCTGATTAACGATCTGCATTTGGCAGGAATTAAGCATACGATTATGCTTACTGGAGATCATGAAAAAACAGCTGAAAAAGTAGCTGGTGAAATTGGGTTAACCGATGTATATGCCGGTTTGCTTCCTGAGCAGAAAGTAGAACAAGTAAAGAGACTAAGTAAAGGTACCAGACTTGCTATGGTGGGTGACGGAATTAACGATGCTCCCGCTTTGGCTACAGCTGATCTCGGTATTGCTATGGGGAAAGGAACCGATAGTGCGATTGAGACAGCAGATATTGTCCTTATGCAGGACCACCTGGGTAAACTGCCAAGTTCTATAAGAATTGCCAAGCAAGTGAATCGAGTCGTTAAGCTTAACATTTCTCTTGCCTTAGGATTGAAGCTTGTCGCGTTACTACTGACGATTCCAGGTTGGCTTACACTATGGATAGCTATCTTGTCAGATATGGGGGCTACGATTCTTGTTACCCTTATCAGCTTAACTGTAATGCTGCCAAAATCAGCTGTTTCAACCTCTGTAGTAAATAAAGAAGCTGACGTGCAGTTTAAGACCTGATCAATATGCCGCAGCAGGAGTATTGCTGCGGCTATGAATTATTCGTCATATAAAATTTGTTACCATTTAAGTTCTCCGATCGAATACAGATTTATTCTAATAAATAATGCAAATAAACCAATAAAC
>NZ_JBAPTY010000434.1:0-4985 GCF_049282395.1 Halobacillus sp.
CTTTTAATAGAACCTGTTCAACTTCCGAGTTGATTTTAGGTAAAGCTCCCGATACTTGAAGACTCATTTTCGAGATAAATAGGGTATAAGGAAGGTCCGGAGGGGGACGATTTCGCTTTCCGCGGGCATCGGGTGAGCTTCCTAGAGCCGCAAAAAGCCAGGAGGTATCGTGTAAGATGATTATTATGAAAGGTAATTATCTACAGTTAATTTTTTCAAAATTTAAAATTATATTTCAATTTTTTTTCATAAATCGTTATAATAGATATATAAGACTAAAGGGAGGCAATACGATATGGACACTTTTCAACGTCCCTGGCATGAACATTATCCACCAGAAGTACCTACCACTTTGGAATATGACGAAAAGCCGCTGCATGATTATTTGGAAGCAAGTGCACAGGCATACGGTGAAAAGAAAGCGCTTTATTTTATGGGTAAGGAGCTTACCTATGAACAGATTTATAAGGAATCCCGGTTACTTGCCAGCTATTTACAAGAGAAAGGTTTAAATAAAGGGGATCGAGTATCTATAATGCTTCCTAACTGCCCGCAGTCTGTGATTGCATATTATGCTATCCTAATGGCAGGAGGGATTGTGGTCCAAACCAACCCCTTATACATGGAGAGAGAGCTTGAGTATCAGATGAAAGATTCTGGAACCAAAATGATTATCTGCCTGGATATTCTTTATCCAAAAGCAGCCAATGTTAAGCCGAACACTCCGCTTGAACATATTATTGTTACCGGAATTAAAGATTATTTACCATTTCCAAAAAACAGGCTGTATCCATTTGTACAGAAGAGACAATATCAGGTATTAGTAAAGCCGGAACAATCGAGTGATACTCATATTTGGAAGAATATATTAAAAACAGCAAGCGGAAATGTAACACCTGTTAAGGTAGATCCTAAAGAAGATTTAGCTCTTCTCCAATACACTGGTGGAACTACTGGTTTTCCAAAAGGAGTTATGCTGACTCATTATAATCTCGTAGTAAATACGCAAATGGCTAAAAGGTGGTTGTACAAATGTGAAGAAGGTAAGGAAGTGGTTCTCGCCATTCTCCCATTCTTCCATGTGTACGGAATGACATCCGTTATGAACCTTTCCGTTATGATGGGAAATAAAATGGTTTTAATGCCTAAATTCGACGCAGAAGAAGTTTTAAAGGTGATTGAAAAGCAGCGGCCAACTTTATTTCCAGGAGCCCCTACGATCTATATTGCCCTTTTAAATCATCCAAATCTGGAGAAATATGATTTGTCTTCAATTGAGGCCTGTATCAGCGGCTCAGCACCTCTTCCTGTAGAAGTTCAGGAAAATTTTGAAAGAATAACGAATGGCAAACTTGTAGAAGGGTATGGGTTAACTGAGACTTCTCCCACCACTCATTCCAATTTAATATGGGGGCGCCGTGTCAGTGGAAGCGTAGGAATACCTTGGCCTGATACAGATGCTAAGATTTACCGGATGGATGCCGATGAAGAAGCAGATGTCGGAGAAATTGGTGAAATTGTAGTCAAAGGCCCCCAAGTGATGAAAGGCTATTGGAACAAGCCTGAGGAGACAGCACAAGTTCTCAGTGAAGATGGGTGGTTCCGTACAGGAGACATGGGACGTATGGATGAAGAAGGTTACTTTTATGTAGTAGACCGTAAAAAAGATATGATTATTGCTGGGGGGTATAATATTTACCCGCGTGAAGTGGAAGAAGTATTATATGAACATTCAGAAATTCAGGAAGCAGTTATTGTTGGTGTTCCAGATCCTTATCGTGGTGAAACCGTCAAAGCATTTATCGTGAAAAAGCTGGGAAGCGAAATAACAGAAGAAGAGTTAGACGAGTATTGCCGTAAGAATATAGCCTCCTACAAAGTGCCCCGCATCTATGAATTCCGTGAAGAACTTCCAAAAACGGCAGTAGGTAAAATTCTAAGACGTACGTTGGTGGAAGAAGAAAAGAGAAAACTAGAGGGTACAGAAAGTATTAAATAAAATTTAAAAGAGTGTTAAATGAAAGTTGACAGATATTTTTCTGGATAGTAGTATAATAGATGAATGACCATTCATTCATTTTCAACAAAGATAGGCAGGAGATTGTAGTGAAAAAGAATAAACCTAAATACAAACAAATTATTGATGCAGCGGTAGAAGTCATTGCTGAAAATGGATACCACTCTTCGCAAGTTTCAAAAATCGCTAAGAAAGCGGGAGTGGCGGATGGTACAATTTATCTTTATTTCAAAAACAAGGAAGATATACTTGTTTCGCTATTCCAGGAGAAAATGGGGCAATTCATAGAGAGAATTCAGGAGGAAACCACTTCTAGACAATCAGCTGAGGAAAAACTTCTTAAATTGATTGAAACTCATTTTGAGCAGCTCGCTGCAGATCATCATTTAGCGATAGTAACTCAGTTAGAGCTGCGTCAATCCAATTCAGAACTCAGACAAAAAATCAATGAAGTTTTAAAAGGGTATTTAAATGTCATTGATCAGATTGTTCAAGAAGGGGTAGAGGAAGGGCTGTTTCGTGATAACCTGGATCGCCGTCTTGTCCGCCAAATGATTTTTGGAACCATGGATGAGACGGTAACGAACTGGGTTATGAAAGAACAGCGCTATAACATAGTAGACCAGGCAAGAGAAGTCCATAGTTTATTTATCCATGGGTTAGCCCATTCCAAGAATTAAAGGAGGGAATTTGGTTGTCAACTCTTACATTACAAGTGAAAGAACAAGTAGCAGAAATTACAATACAGAGTCCACCAGCGAATGCTCTGTCCAGTACTATCCTTCAGGATTTGTCAGAAGAAATGGACCGGATAGAACAAGATTCGTCGATTAAAGCCATTTTACTTAAAGGAGAAGGAAAGTTTTTTTCAGCAGGAGCTGATATTAAAGAATTTACCTCCTTACAAGGAGCCTCTGATTATGAGGGACTGTCAAGTAAAGGGCAGGAACTGTTTAACAGAATAGAAAACTTTCATATCCCGGTTGTAGCGGCTATCCATGGAGCAGCGCTAGGCGGAGGTCTGGAGCTTGCTATGGCATGTCATATCCGTTATGTGGCAGATGACGCAAAGATTGGTCTGCCGGAAATTAACCTGGGGATTGTACCAGGGTTTGCCGGAACTCAACGACTGCCAAGATATGTTGGTGCTCCTAAAGCATATGAGATGATATTAACGGGCGTCCCAATATCGGGAAGTGAAGCTGCTTCAGTCGGTTTGGCAAATCAAAGTTTTCCGGGGGAAGAGGTTTTTGAACAAGCTGAAAAGCTGGCTCGTACGATTGCTTCTAAAAGCGGACCGGCGATTAACCAGGTAATGAACTTGATCCCCTATGCTCATACGTCCACGTTTAGTGAAGGCGTAAACGCGGAAGCTTCAGCATTTGGAGAAGTTTTTGGCAATGAGGATGCCAAGGAAGGCATTCAGGCTTTTATAGAAAAAAGAAAACCGGAATTTAAAGATAAATAGTCCAGGAGGTTATGTAAATGAACATTTTTGTCTTACTTAAAAGAACCTTTGATACAGAAGAAAAGATAACGGTAGCTAATGGAAAGATTGAGGATGATAGCGCAGAATATATTATCAACCCTTATGATGAATACGCAGTGGAAGAAGCAATTAAGATTCGTGATGAACATGGAGGAGAGGTCACTGTAGTGACAATTGGTGAAGAGGATGCAGAGAAACAATTGCGGACAGCATTAGCCATGGGAGCTGATCAGGCCGTTCTCATTAATACAGAAGACGATTTAGAGGAAGGAGATCAGTTTACTACGGTGAAAATCCTGGAAGCTTTCTTCTCTGATCGTGATGTAGATCTTATCCTTGGAGGAAACGTAGCTATTGATGAGGCAAGCGGACAAGTAGGACCTCGATTGGCCGAAAGACTTGATATGCCTTGTGTTACGACCATTACAAATATAGAAATTGACGGAACAACTGTAACGATTGACCGAGATGTCGAGGGAGATGTAGAGAAAGTAGAAACCTCGCTTCCGCTGCTTGTAACGTGCCAGCAAGGTTTGAATGAGCCACGCTATCCATCCTTACCGGGCATTATGAAAGCGAAGAAAAAGCCATTAGAAGAGCTTGAATTAGATGATTTAGATTTAGAGGAAGACGATGTGGAGCCTAAAACGAAGACTACTGAAATTTTCCTTCCACCTGAAAAGCAAGCAGGTAAAGTTCTGGAAGGTGAAACTGCTGATCAGGTTAAAGAATTAGTATCATTGCTTAAAACCGAAGCTAAAGTACTGTAAATAGAGGACTGGGAAAGGAGAATCTTTATGAGTAAAAAAGTTTTAGTAATTGGGGAAGCTAGAGAAGGATCCCTGCGTAATGTAACTTTTGAAGCGATTGCAGCAGGAAATATAGTTAGTGATGGCGGAGAAGTAGTAGGGGTGCTTTGTGGTGCAGGAGATTTGAATTCAATGGCACAAGAAATGGTGTACTACGGAGCATCGCGAGTAATTACCGTTGCAAACGAAGAATTGAAAACGTATACATCTGATGGGTACGGACAGGCGATTTATCAAGTGATTAAAGACGAATCACCTGAAGGTATTATAATGGGACACACCGCTATTGGTAAAGATGTAACCCCGAAACTAGCAAGCAGATTAGAATCAGGACTAGTTTCAGACGCCACCGAAGTAGTTGTAGAGGATGGAAATATTGTATTCACACGCCCAATTTATTCAGGTAAGGCATTTGAGAAGAAGGAAGTTACAGATGGTCTTGTATTCGCGACCATTCGTCCTAATAATATTCCTGCCTTAACACGTGATGATTCTCTTGCCGGAGAAGTCACAGAAAAAGAGGTTGAGATATCAAACATCCGTACCATCATTAAAGATGTTATCAAGAAATCTTCTGAGGGTGTGGACTTATCGGAAGCTAAAGTTATTGTGGCCGGGGGTCGTGGCGTTAAGAGTTCAGAAGGGTTTGAACCCTTACAAGAGCTGGCAG
>NZ_JBAPTY010000435.1:0-9721 GCF_049282395.1 Halobacillus sp.
TGCTTGGAGGTCCAAGTGGTTTCTTGCTGTAATACGTTTGGGTGAATGATATTATAGGAGAACCTTTATACCGCGATTGTTTATATGTAGGATTTTATAAAATAGAATAAATGAACATATAAGTAAAATAATAGAAGATGAAGAATAAAGGAAAAGGGTTTGGAATTCTCCAAACCCTTTTCCTTTGTGTTTGCTCGAGTTATGAATCATTCATCATTCTTCATTTTCGTTTGAAATATTCAACAGTACTGTCTAAACCGGCGTTTAGATCATATTGAGGTTCCCATTTTAGATAGTTTAGGGCTTTCGAATTTAAAAGGTGACTGTGTAAAATATCTCCTTCCCGCTTCGCTTCGTAGTTTGGCTTTTGCAAAGATTGGAGTTGGTTTGAAAGTAGGGTATGGAGTAGATTGACGGATGTTTGAGTATTGCTGCCAATATTGATGATTTGGTTGTCTGCATTTGTAATGGCAAGAAGATTTGCCCGTGCTACATCATCTACGTAAACAAAGTCGCGTGTTTGGTTTCCATCTCCAAAAATAACAGGTGCTTCATTACGTAATAATTTTTCAATAAAAATGCTTATCACTCCGCCTTCGCCATCCGATCGTTGTCTGGGTCCATAAACATTGGCGTAACGGAAAATAGTGTATGGAAGATCATAGAGCGTATTAAATAGTTTGATATACGTTTCAGATGCTAATTTTGAGGTGCCATAAAAGGAAATCGGGCTAGTAGAACTTTCTTCATGGATAGGTTCATTAGTATAGCCATATACTGCACTGGAAGAGGAGAAGATGAATTTTTTTACACCATATTTGGTGCTATACTCCAACAACTTTACGGTTCCTAATACATTGACTGCTGTATCTTCTGCAGGATTTTCAAGTGATTTAGCTACGCTCACTTGGGCAGCGAGATGCATAACGATGTCAGGTTTTTCTTTTTCAAAAATCCTCTCAACTTTTTCGGATAATAGATTTTTTTTATATATTTTGACTCCTCTTGGCACGTTTTCCTTCCTGCCATTAGAAAAGTTGTCTAGAATAATCGGGGTGTGACCTTCAGCTAGCAGTAGATCTACGAGCTGTGAGCCGATAAATCCGGCACCACCTGTAACTAAAATTTTCATGTATGATCCTGGATCATTTCATTCTCCCTCATGATGAGGCTCCTTTCTTTATAGATATGTTTGATAGATCTGTTCGAATTTTCTCGTCATAACTTGACTGGTAAGGTGTTGACGTGCATAGGATTCAGCAGCCTTAGCAAACCTATAACGCTCTTCCTTATTCGATATGAAACGCTTTATCGCATGTGCAAGTTGTTCGACGTTACCAGGTTCACAAAGCACACCTGTTTCTTCATGGTGCACCATTTCGGGGATTCCGCCACATGTGGTGGAGATGACTGCTTGGCGGGAAAACATTGCTTCCATGATGGATAGGGGAAAGTTGTCATTTATAGTAGCTAACACGTAGATGTCTGACATGGAAAGAATTAAGGGTATATCGTGTCGTTTCCCAAAAAAGATTACGTTATTCAGATTAAGTTCTTTCGCTTGTTCCATCAGTTTTTCCTTCATAACACCATCTCCAACAATCCATACTTCTACATTAGTCAGGTGTTCACGAATCTTGGATAACGCTTCTAAGAGAAATCCATGACCTTTACGTGGAGATAGACGGGAGACACACGTTAGGATAATGTTTTCATGATTTCTATGAGGCAGTGGGTTAAAATCGATACCCGTATGAACGGTGACCATCCTTTCTTCTCTTGCACCGAAGTCTATTAAGTTAGGTCGAAAGGAATCTGAAATCATCACAATTTCAGTACTTGCTCCAATACCTACTTTCTCAATTTCAGTAAAGTAGGCTTCTTCAATGGAACCTTTCTGTATCTTATTGAATTTTAAGCGGCTTTTTGTAAAGAACCCGTGAGGCGTAAAGAATAAGGGTTTTTGATACGTTTGGTTTAAATGTCCTAGGATGAAGAGGGCAAATAAGTCTTGAGCGTGTATGATGTCATATTGTTGGAGATTTTTTTCTTTGAGGAACAATTCAAATACATGAAGGTAACTGAGATTTTTAACGATTTTTTCATTGATTAATCCGTAGCGTCCATTCATAAACTTACGGGCTTCAGAGTCAGCCTCGGGAATCCATTCTTTTAGCTGTTCCGAAGACATGTGATTGGGCGCTAGTACATCTACACTATGACTAATCTTTTGAAAACCGTTTTTTATAGAAGTGATGTAATGAGATAATCCACCCGTATGAGGGTATTGAAAAAATGTTACATATAAGATTTTCAGGGGCTTTGAACCTTCATCTTGTCTCTTCTGACCAAATGGTTGGAGAGTGAGAGGTTTCTTATCGTCTCTTTCCTTATCATAATACTGATCCATGACGGCAAGAAGAGAGGGATGAATGCTGAAAGAAGGCATTCGACTCAAGTTTTCTCATCCTTTCATATCTATTTATATATCCCCAGTTCTCTTCCCCAGGTTGATATTTTTTCTAAGTGGTAGGGGAGAAGCTCACCTCCACGGTTATCAAAGATACGTCTCAACTGAGTGTGTAATCCTTTTTCGAGGGTTCGTTGAAGGTACGCCATTTTGTATAAATGAATGGGTTTGGTTTTAAACTTGATTCCATATTTCTTCATTTCATCCGTGTACACGTCGACGGCATGGGTTCGAATTTCTTCTGCATTGCTTTGCCAATCTTTCCGAAAGCCTAGTAAGATTTCTACCAGAACAATCATATCAAACCATGTCGGAGCATATTTGGCAGATTCCCAATCGATAAATTGAATCTCCCAGGGTTCATTTTTGCTGACATCTTTAGAACAGATATTCTGCATATGAAGATCTCCATGTGTAATGGAATATCCGCTTGCCAATAGTTCCGGAAAGAAGTCAGGACCGTTACTGTATAAGTTTTTTAATGGCTTATAATGTGGTTTGATTATATCCCTCAATTGTTTATCCTTCTTGGCATCGTCTAGAAATGTCATAGTATTTGAAATAAAATTTTCCCGATCTTTTTTCATTTTTTCCGAGTTGTAAATGGGAAGCCAATTTTGAAAAGTGCTTTTTTCTTTCTTGAAATTTTCTTCGTGCGTGTGCGCGTGAAGCTTAGCAAGGGTTGGGATAATATAATCAAAATGCTTGGGCGTAAAGGTCAGCTGTCCACGAATTTGCCGGACAAACTCCATGAACACCCAGGTATCATTTCCTTGTTTCTCCATTAGGTAGATTTCAGGAAGAAACTCTTTTAAAAAAGGGTAGACTTTACTGTAGACATTAATTTCGATTTCATTTTTGTATTTGTTAGAATGATAGATTTTAAAAATGATAGGAAGGGTGTCGTTGTTTTTTTTAAGCGAAAGCTGATAAATGCTGCTTCTTTTAGTTGATTTGAGGTTTTGGATTGATGAAGCCTGAATGGTCACTTTATTCCCAAGGGATGTAGAAATTTTTTCTTCGATTCCATGTTTATGAAACATAGATTTCAGTTCTTGTGGTGTATACATACTCAATCACTCCTTCGCTTTCTTTTCCACGCATTCCGCAGGTGAGACCAGGTACTCCTGATAAATGGCATAGGGTCATCATAGGCAAGAAGAGCGAATACCTTTTTTCCTCTGAGTCCATAAAAGAAGTCTTTTAAGCTCATTTCTCCATTTTTTCTCTTTTCAAGAAAGGTAAGGAAATAACGTACTAGATAAATCCATTGAACCCCGGCTGTTTGCTGCAATTTTGGAGAGGGGCGTTGACCAGTAAGATACAAATAATATTGATGGGCAAAATCAACTCCGGCATGACCGGTTAAACTATGCGTCAGCCAAAACCTGGGATTTATTTCAATGAGTTTATATTGTCCATCCCGTGGATCTTTTTTATATTCAATCATACCTACTCCTTTTAATGTTAACTCTTTCAACAATGGAACCCCGACATCGACCAGATCAGGAATTCGTTTGCTCACGATATGCGCTCCCGTTCCAAATTGTGCAGGGAATTGGTGGTTTTTTTGGAGAGTGAAAAGGGCAAGTAATTCCATATCCTCCCCAAAGAATGTAGCCACTTTATAGAAACACTTGTTATCCCCAGGAATGATCTCCTGAATAATTAGCTCACCGAACTCGCGATAAATAGGATAGGTTTTCTTTAACTGGGTTGCGTCTTGAATATGAATGGCCTTCTTGTTTACATGTTTTCTGAATTCATGGCCGAATACAGGCTTTAAGATACATGGAAATTCTAATTGAGTAATCGCCTCATCAAGCTGCTCTTCATTTTCCACAATAAAGGTTTTAGCTGTTGGGATATTATACTTCAATGCTAATTCATAGGTTTTCTTCTTATCTAATAAATCCATAATTAAGGAATGATCTGGATATAAAAACAGGTAATACTGGGATAATTCATTCCTGTATTTTGAGATAAAGACAACATAATCATCTGCACCAGCGTAAAGCACAGGCTTATAATCAAGCTTCATTGCTATTCCTTTTAAAAATAACAGCAGCTCTGTTTCTTGATTTAATGGGCTTGGGCATATCCCACATTTTGCAAGTCTTGATTTTCCCTTTGAATAGGGACCCTCTGTATCAAATGCATATACATCAATTCCTTTTCGGGAAAGGGCATGAATGATACCAACTCCATTAGCGCTTAAATCAAGGACAACTGCTGGATGTGATGACAACATCATACTTCCCCCGAAGCTATTAGATTTTGGTAAATCACTTCAATCTTGCCTACCATGGCCTCACGGGTGAGATGACTTTTGGCGTAGTGATACGCATTGCCGCCAAGTTTCTTTCGCAATGATTCATTTTCAATCAAGTGTTTGAGTTGAGTTGTTAACTGATTAACATTGCCTGGCTCAACAATGATTCCAGTTTCATTATGATGAACGATTTCCGTAATACCGCCACAATCAGTTGTCAGAATAGCCGTACCGCTATGCATGGCTTCAATAACGGAAATGGGAAGGTTGTCATTGATGGTTGGAAGAACAAATATATCTGTTTTACTTAATATAGAAGGGATATCATCACGTTTACCTAAGAATCGTACGTTGGATAGTCTCAACGATTTGACTTGAGCTTCAAGCACTTCACGCATTTCCCCGTCTCCAACAATTAGCACCTCAGTCTGATGACTTATTCCCTTCATGCGAGAAAGGACATTAAATAAATCCGAATGTCCCTTTCTAGGTCCAAGTCTTGCGATGCATGAAATCACAACCTTTCCACTCGTTCTACCGCGATCAATGGTTTTAAAATCTATCCCTGTATTAATTGTTGTCAGATTCGCAGATTTCGCTCCAAGTGAACTCATTGGATCACGGAAAGAATCACTTAAAATGACCATATGGGTCGCATATTCAATCGCTTTTTTCTCAATTTCTTTGTAATACACTTCTTCTACTGACCCTTTTTCTATTCGGTTAAATTTGACTCTGCTAAACGTGAACATGCCATGTGGAGTGAAAAGAAGAGGTTTACCTAAATCCTCATTGAATCTCCCTAATATATTGGCTGTGAATAAATCCTGTGCATGAAATATATCGTAGTTTTCCAGTTTCACAGACTTCATCATCTGTTCATAAATGTAGAGTAATCGACAACTTTGTATGATTTTGCTTGTATATGCTCCGTATCGATGTTTAAAAAAAGTCTTTAATTCCGGAGCAATCACCTCACGCAGCTTTTCTACATCCATTTTTGAAAACTGATTCGGAGCAATGACATCCACTTTGTGACCTAAAGACCTCAAGCCTTCTCTTAAAGTAGTAATATAATTGGAAAGACCACCTGTATGAGGATAATCCCAAAAAGTCGCTATCAAAATGGATAATTTCTTACGTCCAGGTTTACTCTTCCTCTTTGTAGTCTTTAATTTCTTTTTATGTTCTTTTTTTCGTTCAGAACCTTTCCCCTCATCCTTTATTTTTGCCGTTATGGGATTTGACTTTACTCCATAATATTTGTCGAGAGCAGAAATAAGGTAAGGGTAAGGAAAAAATAGTTCCTTCATTTCCAGACCCTCCTTATAATTTCAAATGCTTCCGCATAAGGTACCCCAACCGTCATTCCTCGAACACTTGCCAGACATTTGACTCCCTCATAGGATCGCGGATGTGGAAAGTCTCGCATTTCCACTTCATAATGTTTGAGGGAAGCAATTTTCTGAACAATTACCGATGAAATGTTCACATAATAATTTGGTTTAAATTGCTTATCATTTGTCTGAGTATTCCATTCACTTGAGGATACCGTTTCAAATGTGATCAATTCAATCGGCTGTCTATCTGGTAGAGGACGAACTGCTGTTAACACTGCTTGAAACGTAATTTGGTGATCAATATTCACATCTCCGTAATGATGTGTAAAAATTTTAGTAGGTTGATAGATATCAATTAATTTTTCGATTTCCTTGGTAATTAGGTGAAGAGGTATCATTTCTAATTCCAGGTTAGGATGCTCCAGAAAAATAACTTCTTTTATCCCAATCTCTTTGTTTGCATTTCGGGCAAGCTGCTGGATATGATGGGCCTCTTCCTTTCTTCCGTTTGCTGTAATGATCGATACGACTCTATTTCCTTGGTCCACTAACCTTTTTAAGGTGCCAGCTGTCCCAAGTAGTTCATCATCTGGATGTGCTGCTATGACCAATACAGTTTCTTTCATTCCCTTCACCCCATTCTAATCTCTATTACATTACTATATGTATCCTTTTATATTACCGAAACAGACACTAGCACAGGGCTAGTGTCTGTTTCTTAGTATTTCTTTTTCGTTTGACCAATACTAATTCCACCACTGATCATTTGTAACCGTACATATCCATCACTATCAATCCATATAAAGAAGTCTGGTCCGGCTGTTAAAAATGTTCCTCTCTGACCGAGTTGTTTACTTCCCGCATATACATTGATTTTGTCACCAAGTGTGAAATATTTATTCAAAATCGTGTTAGGAAAGTCGTCTACCTTGGTAGGAGAATTTGTGTTAGCCACATTTCTTGATAGAGGGGGACTTTTTTTATGTTTATAACCATTTCCAGAACTCGTGTTCTTTCTCATCCTTATTCACTCCTTCTTATATTTTGGGCAAAAGTTTACTAGCTTTTTCAGACAAGTTCCTTTTGATTCTTTAGATTAACTGGTAATAATCTTGACCATTTAAATAGGTTGTTTGGTCATTTTCGTTAATGTCTCTTTCATAATTTTTTCTTCAGTTAATGCTTAATTTGGATATAATCTTCTTTATTTACTTCATTCTCACATTAGATCCTGGCTTGATTATTTGTTTGCGCATCTAGTATGGTTGGTCCGCTTGATTGATTTTAGTGGGTGATACTGTTGTTGTGAGCGATATAATTGAACCTTTCGAACGGTTGCTCCTCTTGGGGGTGGTTAGCGCGGACGTTTCCTGCGTATTTTATGGTATTTTGCTTAGAAATTCGAGATAAGCGTTAGGATGGGTTGTCTTCGGTGGTTAGAGTTATGTCGAAAGGAGTTTGAACAGTCGATTGATGGTGAGTATTGGTTTCGTTCAATCCGCTGATACATGAGATTCAAGAAAAGAAGCATTTTGCAGCTGTTCTACGGGAAAAGTAACAGACTCATTTTTGGGTTCTTGGTAGCTCACAAAGATGGATTGATCGTGAAGAGGGACTATAAAGTAATCGTAATAAAAGGAGGTAAAGACCCTTGGTAATATATGTTCATTAATAAAAAGATAACAATTGGGAATGTGCTTTACTCCATGTCTCTGCAGCTATTGTTAACCTATTCAAAAGCCCGGTTAGAGTGAGCGGGAATTGGGATAATATCCTAAAATAGGCTATACATTCCGCTTTTACATACATATAGTGATTATGAATTGCAGACAGAATGTAAAGGTGTGGAAAAACCTATGGTAGGAGAGTTTGATGATTTCACTAGAAAATATTTTGATCATCATGACGGTGCAGAGCATTGTGAGGGAGCTCCTGAGGAACAAGATGAGTTGTACTTAGGAGACGCCGGTGATCAAGAAAACTCAGGCAATCAATATTTTCCTGAAACAAATAAGAACTGTGGGTCCGATCATAATAAGCATTTTTCGAACCCGGGTTTTGACGGTCTCCCATATAAATCAGTTGAAGGGGTATTGAATTCTATGTTCCAGTTTGGAGATCATCTTGAAGTGTTCTTTGAAAATGAGAAGTTTGACATCGGAGGGACATTTGTGGAAACTTTCGACAATATTCTCATTTGGATGGATTATGATGAAAATGTTAATATCACAGACTTATGTGGTCCGATAAGTGTAAGGAAAATTGGAACTAAGAAAAAGAGTAAACTGAATTACAATGGCAAAAACAAAAATAATACTACCCACAAACGTGATAATCAAAATGATAAAAAGAAAAAAGATAAAGCGGAAAAGACAGAAAAAGGTTCACGGAAAAAGGCTGTAAAGAAGGAGCAGTTCGGCTTTAATGAAGAACGGTTGAATTTTGCAAAGTTTGAGAGAGAAGAACATGGGACTGAGAGAGGTTCCCAGGAGGATCTAATTCTTCAACAATTACACGAAGATAATCAAACAACTGAAAAAGAGAGTTTCCCTGTAGAAATTTTTGCTTCCTCTGTTGGTGAAGAAAGTGTCTCCGTACACGATTCATTTAATGAAAAAGGAGGGGAAATCAATTTATATATTCAGGAATCCTCTAACGATTCAGAAGAGGAATATGAGTACAATACGCAATTGGAAACAGAGGAAGTTCAATATGAGGAAAAAGAGCTAGACCTAAACCAAGACCTTGAAGAAAAAAATTTCGAAAACGAAAGTGATTAACAAAAGATGTTAAAGAATGAATTAGACATCAAAACACCAGAGGAACTCCGTGCCTCTATCCTAATGATAAAAATACAGATGTAATTAAAGAGTTCGAAAGCCAGGAGAAGACTTTATTCATTATGGAGGAAACCTCCTTAGAAGAAGACTCGAATCATTCACCTATCAACATACTCCTTAAGAATAATAAGAAATAGTTAATCTATTAAATGTCTAACTTACTTGGCTCTGTTAAAGTTTATTGTTGATCTTTCATAAGATGCTTATTACGCAATAGGGCCGGATTGTGGAAGCCTCTGTTTTGAAATATTGGTTTGCGAGGAAGATCATGCGGGGATGATTCGCTTTCCGTTGCCCTGCACGACGCAGGGGCGTTCTACGTTGCCACACGACATGGCGTTCTTAGTCGAACTTCCCCTTCGCTGAGCCTCCTCGAGCTAAAGCTCTGTGGGGTCTCACCGATTATGTTTATCCCGCAGGAGTCTCTACCATCCCCCTCCGGACCTTGCTGAAATAAGAGACTCTAAAAGATGGGGAATATCTCTTGGATAGAAAGCATGTACAACATGCTATGAGCTTCTGTTTCTCCATAGGTTTCGTTAAAGATTTAGAACCAACAGCTGCACTTCTAAAGAAGGGTCTGTTATTAAAAAACATGTTGGGTTGGTGGGGAAATAGCGAGACCCAAGGAGTGATAACGACTGAGGAGGCTCATGGTAAAAAGAAGGATCGACTAAAATCGCCAAGTCCTGTGGTTAAATAATGTTACTGCTCCAAAAGTTTATCTAACATTGTTTAGGAGTAAAAAAAGATTGGGAGCTATCCAGTCTTTTTTTAATTTATATTGATAGGTAATAGC
>NZ_JBAPTY010000436.1:0-18315 GCF_049282395.1 Halobacillus sp.
GCGTTTATTCCCTGGAGAGACTCGGGTACTTAGTGTTGATCACATAGGTTATTCTTTCTCATATGAAGGCATTTACGTAAAGGAATTCGAGCTCTCCATGATCGCAAAGGGGCGGAAGGGAACGGCGTAGACTCCTGCGGAATGAACATGACAGGTGAGGCCCCGGAAGGCGCCAGCCTGAGGAGACTCAGCGCATGTCCGCGGAAAGCGAGCCGTTCCCTGGAGCCCCTTTCTTCACACATTATCTCGAAACTGAGTCTTACAGTAACCTGCCCTATTGTGTAAAAACTTTCTGCTTAAATAGAGGCACCACGTTTAAAATAGGCAAAGAAAAATCGCACCCGCTCAGGGGTGCGATTTTTTAGGTACTTATTTTTTAGGTCTGCCTGCTTTAACGTCATACCCAGCAGTGAAGATGGACGTAAGGTATGTGATACAAACAAGAATAATCAAGGTTATTTTCATGTATAGTCCTCCTTTAATCTGTCGAGACAAGCTATTCTAATCTGTATTATACCTTATTTAATAAAAGATGTGAATTGCAGGAAGTAAATTTCTCCCTGAGATAAGGCTGATGCCTATACATGCTATGGGTTAATTACATAGGTTGAAGAGTAGGTGAATAACTAAGGATAGAAGTGGAGGAATGACCATGAATCAATATCCGTATCAGTATCCATATCCTGTCCAACATGATTTTCGTGATGAGGATGAAAGATTTTTCTTCTTAGGGCCATTTGCGGGCGGTCTGCTCGGTGGATTTCTAGGTGGAGCGATTGCTCCAGGATTATACGGAGGTTTTGGAGGCGGCGGCTATGGCTATGGTCCCGGACCAGGCCCTTATCGTCCTCCCTATTATGGAGGAGGTTACTACGGACGACCGCCTTATGGTGGCTTCTGGTAAAATCAATAAATAAAATATAAATAAAAGGGAGACCTCCTACAATCAGGAGGCCTCCTTTTTTAATTAAAAGTTTGTTTTATCAAGAGTTTCACCTTGAGATTCATAGCCTTGCATATATTTAATGCGGCGCTGGGCGGAAGTGTTATTTACCTGTTCATCAGCGTGGTAAGAAGAACGCACCATTGGACCGGCTTCGCAATGCTTAAATCCTTTTTCAAGAGCAATCTGTTTTAGCTCTTCAAACTCATCTGGATGGTAATAGCGCTCAACGTTCAAATGTTTTTTCGTCGGCTGCAAATACTGGCCGATGGTCATAATGTCGACATTATGAGCGAGAAGGTCGTCCATAGCTTCTACAATTTCTTCTTTGGTTTCTCCCAGACCGACCATTAAGCTTGACTTTGTAGGTGTATCCGGACGGATATCCTTTACACGCTGCAAAAGCTCTAAGGAGCGGTCATACATTGCGCGGGCACGAACTTTTTTCGTCAACCGGCGTACGGTTTCTATATTGTGGTTGAAGATGTCAGGCTCTCCGCCCATCAGAGTATGTAAGCTCTCATAATCGCCTTTCATATCAGATGGAAGAATTTCAACGGTACATCCAGGAACACGGCGACGAATTGCTTTAACCGTTTCACCAAAGACAGCAGCACCGCCGTCATTTAAGTCATCACGAGCTACGGCTGTTACTACCACGTGTTTCAGCCCCATGATTTCTACAGATTCTGCCACACGTTCCGGCTCGCCCCAGTCCAGTTCATTTGGAAGTCCGGTTTTTACGGCACAGAAGCGGCAACCGCGCGTACAAGTATCACCGAGGATCATGAAGGTCGCTGTTTTACGTTCACTCCAGCATTCGTGGATGTTCGGACAGCGGGCTTCTTCACAAACGGTGTTTAATTTTTTATCGCGCATTAGTTTCTTAAGTCCTGTATAGGATTTGTTAGTGTTAATTTTGATTTTAAGCCAATCGGGCTTTCTTACGTGTTCTTGATTCTTTGCCATAAGAATTCCACTCCTTTTTATCTGGAAAAATTCCATTCCTCTGTGCGATAGCGTTCTTCTGCAATTCTTTCTACTTCTTTCCATTGCTCATCGGAAAGTTCAAAGGGTTCTAAATGGACATCAAGCCCTTTTTCGAATCCTTCCTTAAAAGCTTCTTTCGTCTGATCAAATGTTACGCTGCTGTCCAACAATTGATTGATCGCTGCGGCTTTATCACCGAATGCGCGGCGTGCTCGTTCTTTTATGCGTTCATTCTTATAAATAAACATATCAAAAAGTTTCACATCATCTACATCAATTGGAATAGATCCATGTTGAAGGATAACACCCTTTTTCCTAGTCTGAGCACTTCCGGCAGCTTTCCTGCCTTCCACAATCAATTCATACCAGGAAGGCTCTTCAAAACATACGGCTGAACCGGTTGTATCTAATTTACCCTCGGGAACGGCGAATTCAGCTTCGATACCGAGATTATGAAAACCTTCCAGAAGTCCTTTTGAAAGAACAAGATAAGCATCTTTCACGGAAGCTGGCATGTC
Source organism: Halobacillus sp. (assembly GCF_049282395.1). Lineage (NCBI taxonomy): Bacteria > Bacillati > Bacillota > Bacilli > Caryophanales > Bacillaceae > Halobacillus > Halobacillus sp. The sequence continues at coordinate 2,452 of NZ_JBAPTY010000436.1, forward strand.
CGGATGATCTTCGGAAACAATAACACTGTACGTTAATTCCTTGTCATGAAGGACAGCACGGCCTCCAGTCTGACGGCGAACGAGTTCAAAGCCATGACGTTCGACACCTTCCAGGTCAATTTTACCTTTTACCTTTTGGAAGTATCCCACTGAAAGGCCTGCTGGTGCCCATCCGTAAAAGCGAAGTACCGGAGGGATTTCTCCTTGGCGATGCCAATTCATCAATGCTTCATCCAGAGCCATATTCATGGCAGGTGTACAATGACCAGAATCGACAAAGTACCATGTTTCCATTTTGCAGTCCTTCTTTCTATATGTAGTACTTTATTTGAGTAAAATGTTCATGAATCATTTTAACAAGGGTGGTGTATGGTGTCAAAATTTGCTAAACTATTTTTCTATGAAACTTTTTTGAAAGTTAAAAGTAGTCTCTATTAATTATTTCAGATAAGCCCCGATACTGGAAGACTCGGTCTCGAGAAAATGGGTCCGTTACGTTAAAGGGGAGGAGGGTTGGTGGAGAAATAACTCACTTTCCTGCGACCCTACGTCTTGTAGGGACGTAGGAACCGAGTTGTTTCCGTAGCCAACCCCTCTCTTCTATATTAGCAACGGACCAAAGATTTCTTGTAATCGAGTGTTCATCAATCCGGCCCGATAGCTGAATAAACCTATAGGAAAAAACATTTAACATAGTCAAAATATAAAAAATATCCACAGTACAGAACGGATATGCTTTACAATAAGGATAGGAGGGGTTCATCATGAGTCAATCTTTGCTATCTAGTATACTCTTTTTAATAAGTGCAGCTATTTGGGCGGTGCTTGCCATTTTTTATGATGAATTCCGGTGGTTGAATATTGGATTATTTATTTTATTTTTAGTAATAGGACTCTCACATCGCCAAAGATACCTTAAAGAGAGAGATTATGAGGAGGACTGATCGTTCAGATCGGTTCTTTTTTTTGTGGAAATCTAATAAAGATAACCATACAGGTCCTTTCAGAAGTGATTGCAGCAGGAGAAGAAAGTTCTTAAGGAATCCTGTGAGAAAGTACTTTTTTATCAGTGGAAGCAGGAATTGTGAGCGTAGTGCTGCTTGTCTTTAAGACACATGTTTTCTCTTATCTAAGCATAGGATGTATTAAATTTCGTCTATGAAGACGGAGGAGGTCTCGCTAAGTGGATATATTGAAGAAGATACAAGACCACAGGGAACAAGCTGAAGAGTTAAAGTGGGAAGGTTCATTCGCAGAATACTTAGAGCTATTAAAAGAAAAACCGTATTTAGCACAATCCGCTCATTCCCGCGTTTATAATATGGTGAAAGATGCGGGTGTCGTGGAAGAACATGATCATAAGAAGTTCAAATTCTTTGATGATGACATTTACGGATTGGACGAAGCTATGGAGAAGCTCGTTGAAGAATACTTTCACCCGGCAGCCAGACGTCTTGACGTCCGAAAGCGTATTCTTTTATTAATGGGTCCTGTCAGCGGCGGGAAATCCACATTGGTCAACCTGTTAAAACGGGGATTAGAAAAGTATTCCTACACCGATAGAGGAGCCGTTTTTGCGATTAAAGGCTGTCCGATGCATGAAGACCCGCTTCATTTAATTCCGAATCATATGAGAGAAGAATTCATGGAACACTACGGCATACGAATTGAAGGAAGTTTATCACCATTAAATACGATGAGAGTAGAGCAGGAGTACAGCGGACGAATTGAGGATGTTCTGGTAGAAAGAATCTTTTTCTCAGAGGATAAGCGTACAGGCATTGGTACCTTCAGTCCATCCGATCCGAAATCTCAGGATATTGCGGATTTGACTGGGTCTATCGACTTTTCGACCATAGCGAAGTACGGTTCTGAATCCGATCCTCGTGCCTACCGTTTTGATGGCGAACTGAATAAAGCGAACCGCGGGGTTATGGAGTTCCAGGAAATGCTGAAATGTGATGAGAAATTCTTGTGGCACCTGCTCAGCTTAACGCAGGAAGGAAACTTTAAAGCTGGACGTTTTGCTTTAATTTCTGCCGATGAACTAATCATTGCCCATACCAACGAAGCAGAGTATCGTTCCTTTATTGCCAATAAAAAGAATGAAGCCCTGCATTCCCGAATGATCGTTATGCCTGTTCCTTATAATTTAAAAGTCAGTCAGGAAGAACGTATCTATGAAAAGATGATTCGCGAGAGTGATATACGGGATGTGCATATTGCTCCTCATACGCTGCGTGTAGCGGCCATGTTTACAATCTTAACGAGATTGAAAGATTCTAAGAAAGCTTCTGTGGATGTATTGAAGAAAATGAGGTTGTATGACGGTGAAATTCTGGAAGGCTTCAGTGATGTAGATGTAGAAGAACTGAAAAAAGAGTTTTCTGATGAAGGCATGAGCGGAATTGACCCGCGTTATGTAATCAACCGTATTTCTTCAACGATTATTAAGAAAGAACTAACGTCGATTAATGCGCTGGATGTGCTGAGATCTTTGAAAGATGGTCTAAGCAGCCATGCATCGATTTCAAGTGACGACAAGGACCGCTACCTTGATTTCATCTCACTGGCAAGAAAAGAGTACGATGAGATTGCGAAGAAAGAAGTACAGAAAGCGTTTGTCTATTCCTATGAAGAGTCTGCAATCACTCTCATGGATAATTATCTTGATAATGTAGAGGCGTACTGTAACAAAGCGAAGCTCAGAGATCCGCTCACCGGTGAAGAATTAAATCCGGATGAACGCCTGATGCGTTCCATTGAAGAGCAGATCGGAGTGTCTGAGAATGCGAAGAAAGCGTTCCGTGAAGAAATCCTTATCCGCATTTCAGCTTACGCCCGTAAAGGCAAAAAGTTCGATTACCAGTCACATGAGCGTTTGAGAGAAGCTATTCAGAAGAAACTGTTTGCTGATCTGAAAGATGTGGTCAAGATTACGACATCGACCAAAACACCGGATGAGCGCCAGTTGAAGAAGATTAATGAAGTTGTCGCTACGCTTGTCGATGAACATGGGTATAATTCCAGTTCTGCGAACGAGCTATTAAAATATGTGGGCAGTCTATTAAACCGATAGTACAAATTAAACAATCCACCCTCCGCTTTTTCGTTCAGGAGGGTGGATTGTTTATGTTATAATGGCTTCAAAAAGAAATGCAGGTGAGAGGATGTCAAAAAGTTATTACGCCATTATCGATGTAGGTTCCAATACGATGCGTCTGGTTATTTATTTAAGAGAAAAAGGCGGGCGGCTTCGTGAAATTGAAAACGTAAAGGCAGTGGCCCGGCTGCGTAATCATTTGAAAAAGGACAACCGTCTTTCTGAGGAAGGAATCCGAACCCTCTTGACCACACTGACAAGCTTTAAAGAAGTTGCTCAAAGCTATCAATTGGAGGAAATGGTCTGTGTAGCTACGGCAACGATTCGACAGGCAACTAACCAGGAAGAAATCACTGAAAAAGTATCCGAGCAAACTGGATTTGACATGAGGATATTGTCTGAACATGAAGAAGCGTATTATGGATATTTAGCTGTCGTTAACTCCACGCCTCTGACTGAAGGGATCACCGTAGATATCGGTGGAGGAAGTACGGAGGTTACATACTTCAAAGACCGGGAACTGGTGGAATCCCACAGTTTTCCTTTCGGAGCTCTCACGCTGCAGCAGGATTTTTTCAAAAAAGAACTTCCGACCGAGGATGAGATGTCGGATCTCCGTCAATATTTAATGGAACAATTCAATACGCTGCCGTGGCTTCAAAAAAGAAAAGTGCCTTTGGTTGGAATTGGCGGGGGTGCACGTAATCTTGTGCAGATTGATCAGAACCTGAAGGAGTATCCGCTCGCTGGTCTGCATCAATACAAAATGAAAGACAGTGATTTATCGTTTGTCAAAAACTATCTTTTCACACTCCCAATGAAAAAACTGCAAAAGGTGGAGGGGCTGTCCAAAGACCGCGCGGACATTATTCTGCCGGCTACAGAGGTTTTTCATTCTTTATACGATGTCTCTCAGTCCAGTGGCTTTATTTTAAGCCGCAAAGGGTTACGTGACGGTGTTTTTTATGAGCAGTTAACAAGAGATATGGGCACGCATCTGTTTCCGAACGTGTTGGAAGAAAGTATCCAGGAACTGGTCACTGATTATGATTTAAGTGTGAAGCAGATTAATCATGTGCAGCACCTTTCGAATGAGTTATTCCATCAGCTCCATGAAAAAGGTGTCGGCGGGTTGAGGAAGAAAGACTGGCAGGAAGTAAAGCGGGCGAGCTATGTGTTTAATCTGGGTGATTATATTGACAGCGAGGCTAGCTCCCAGCACACCTTTTACCTGTTAGCCAACCGTACGATTGACGGCCTAATGCATATGGAGCGCCTACGCCTTGCTCTACTAGCTTCTTTCAAGAATAAGACGCTCTTCAAACAATTCCTTCATCCCTATAAAAAGTGGTTTCTTAAGGACGAGCGTAAAAAGCTCCGCCTGTTAGGAGCGCTGCTTAAATTCTGTTACTGCCTGGATAGTACGAGACGCCAGACCGTAGAGAATCTTGAAGTAGCGGTTGATGGCGATGACCTGAATATAACTCTTTACTGTGAAGGGGAATGGATGCCGGAGGAGTATCAAGCTGAAAAACAGAAAAAACATTTAGAAAAATCCCTTAAGAAGAGTATTAATCTTACGTTTGTGGAAAAATAGCATCGAAATGGAATATATTTCTTTCTTTTAATCCTCTGTTTACGAAAACTTAACATGGTATTAATATGCCCTATAAGATGACATACTAATGTGGACGTGAGACTACAATGTAAAGGGTGTGGAACATGTCGAAGAGTAACGAAATAATAGAGCTAGATAACCCTCTTTTTTATAACAACAGAGAACTCAGCTGGCTTGCTTTTAACGAACGCGTGTTAGAAGAAGCCATCGATACCGACAACCCTTTGCTGGAGCGGCTGAAGTTTTTAGCTATATGCTCTTCCAACCTGGATGAGTTTTTTATGGTCAGGGTAGCCGGTTTGAAAGACCAGGTGAAAGCCGGGTTTAACAAGCCTGAGAATAAAGCAGGTCTTACACCTAAACAACAGCTGGCTAAAATTGCAGATATTAACCACGACATCGTTGAGAAACAGTACGCGACCTTTCAAGCTATGAAACCGGAATTGGAGAAAGAAGATATATCCATTCTATCCATTGAGGATTTAACGAAAGATGAGATTGATAATCTCGAAACGTATTTCAATGAAGAGATCTTTCCTGTATTAACTCCCATGGCTGTAGATGCCTATCGTCCTTTTCCAATGCTTTTAAATAAGTCGATTAACCTGGCTGTAGTCATTCAGGATGCGCTTGATCCTCACGATAACGAAACCAAAACGGCCATCGTGCAGGTCCCGGCCGTTTTGGATCGATTTGTGCAGGTGGAGCATGATAAAAAGTATCAGTACATTCTGCTTGAAGAAATTATCAGCCATTTTATAAACAAGCTGTTCAAAGGATATCAGGTAAAATCGATTACAGAGTTCCGAATTACGAGGAATGCGGATATGACGATTCACGAGGAAGGAGCTCGGGACCTTCTGAAGGAAATCGAAAAAGAATTAAGAAAAAGAAAATGGGGAGCAGCCGTCAGACTTGAAGTGAGAAGCGGAAAGTATGATGATAAGGTCATCCGTTTTTTGTTAAGCGTACTTGAAATTCACAAAGATGATCTGTATATTACAAATGGTCCGCTTGATCTTACATTCTTATTTAAATTCCATAAAACATTCTCTGAGATTAAGGATCATTTAATGTATGAAACCTTAATGCCTCAGCCACCTCGTGATTTAGAAGGGGAAGAAGACATATTTGAAGCGGCCTCACACCGTGATCTATTTCTTCACCATCCTTACGAATCGTTCGAACCAGTGGTTGATTTTGTCTCAGAAGCCGCAGATGACCCCTACGTACTTGCCATTAAACAAACGCTTTACCGGGTCAGTGGGGATTCCCCGATCATCGATGCTTTGAAACGGGCAGCAGAACAAGGGAAGCAAGTAACTGTGCTGGTAGAATTGAAAGCGCGGTTTGATGAGGAAAATAATGTGCAATGGGCTAAGGAATTGGAAAAAGCAGGCTGCCATGTGATTTATGGCATGACTTATTTGAAGACGCACAGCAAGATCACTCTTGTGGTAAGAAAGAAGAAAGATAAAATAGAGCGTTTCGTTCATCTGGGAACAGGGAACTATAATGATCAGACAGCGTCCTTATACACGGACATGGGGATTATTACGTCGAAACGTAAATTTGGAATTGATGCTACAGATTTCTTCAATTATTTAAGCGGCTTTACAGAAAAGCCGAAGTATCATCATATTTCCATGGCCCCTTTTGATATTCGTAATGACTTTATCCGTTATATTAATAATGAAATCCGTTTCCAGAAACAGCACGGAAACGGACGGATTATTGCTAAGATGAATTCATTAACGGATAAGAATTTAATAATGAAGCTCTATGAGGCCTCACAGGCTGGCGTTCAGATTGATTTAATTGTACGTGGAATCTGCTGTCTGCGTCCCGGAATTAAAGGGATTAGCGAGAACATCCGCGTAATTAGTATTGTCGGACGTTTCTTAGAGCACAGCCGCATTTATTACTTCCACCATAATGGTGATGATCGAGTGTTTTTGTCCTCCGCCGATATGATGACGAGAAACATGGTAAAACGTGTGGAGCTTTTATTCCCCATTCACGAACCTGGAGTGAAAAGCCGTTTACAAAGGATATTATCTGTCATGTTAAGTGACAACGTAAAGGCCAGGGAACAGCAGAACGATGGGACATACCGTTATGTTGAAGCTCCCAAAGGTGCCGAACGAATCAACAGTCAAATGAAACTCTATGACATGGCATACCGCGTTCTCGAAGACGAAGAGTGACAAATTCATATCACTTTACTGGTAAAAAGTGAAAAAGGCGTACCAAAGGGTGCGTCTTTCTTGTTATAATGTAAATGTTGTTAATTAAAAAAATAACCGAATTTTGTTGAATACTTACGCGTTTCAATTCTATAATGGTATTTGGACTTGGAAACGTTTTCGAAGAAATTACATCCAACAACTACTTGGGGGTATTACACGTGTCTAATCAAGGCTCCAATGAAAGATTCTGGGAAAAATTTCACGGCCCCAACATGGGCTATGTGGAAGAACAGTACGAACTATATGAACAAGACCCTTCCGCTGTCGATGCTTCATTAAAAGAATTATTCGATGAGCACGGGGCACCTGAATGGATGAAAGAGGACATGTCTGCACAGAGCACAGGTGTATCTTCATCTTCAGAAGTGGATATTGCAAAGGTTACCTCAGCACTGAAACTTGTTGAGGCTATTCGTCGTCATGGCCATCTGCGAGCAAATATTTACGCAGTAGGAAGTGATGAGCGCCCGAGTACCAATCTGCTGGATATTGAAACCTATGGTCTTACTGAAAAAGACTTAGAGAATATTCCGGCGAAGTGGGTATGGTCGGACTCACCGCTTAGACTTGATAATGCCTTGCAGGTCGTCAAGACTTTAAAAGAAAAATATGCCGGCACGACTTCTTTTGAATTTGGTCATGTCAATAATGAAGAAGAACGGAAATGGCTTTTGGACAAGGTGGATACTGGTTCTTTCCATGTTTCCTTTTCCAATGAAGAAAAGAAACAGCTTCTGCGTCGTTTAGCCCAAGTCGAAGGTTTCGAAAACTTCCTGGCTAAAACATTCGTTGCACAGAAGCGTTTCTCCATCGAAGGTTTGGATGTCATGGTGCCGATGCTTGATCACATGATTCAGTCGGCTTCTAACGATAAGATTAAGAACATTATGATGGGTATGGCGCACAGAGGGCGCTTGAATGTACTTGCTCACACCCTAGGAAAGCCTTACGATCGAATTTTCTCTGAATTCCATCTTTCTCCTGATAAAGAGCTAATCCCATCTGAAGGGTCTACAGGCATTAATTATGGCTGGACCGGAGATGTGAAGTATCACTTCGGTGCCCGCAGAGAAATTGGAAATGGGGAGCAGTCAGCGACAAGAGTCACGTTGAGCCATAACCCTTCTCACCTTGAATACGTCAATCCTGTCGTGGAAGGCTTCACGAGAGCAGCTCAGGACGACCGCTCTACTGCTGGGTATGCAGAAATGGATGAGGACGAAGCGTTTGGTCTTCTCATTCATGGAGATGCTGCTTTTATTGGCGAAGGTGTCGTAGCTGAGACGCTGAACATGAGTGATCTGCCGGGATATCGTACAGGTGGAACGATTCACATAATTGCCAACAACCTTGTAGGTTTCACAACCAACCGTGAAAAGGGACGCTCTACTCGGTATGCGAGTGATCTCGCCAAAGGGTTTGAAATCCCGGTGGTACACGTCAATGCTGATGATCCACTTGCATGCATGTCAGCCATGGCACTTGCTTATGAATACCGTCAGACTTTCCATAAAGACATCTTAATCGACTTAGTCGGTTATCGCCGTTTCGGACATAATGAAATGGATGAACCGCGTGCTACTCAGCCTCGCCTTTATAGTGAAATTGATGAGCATCCTACGGTGGCTGCTATTTATGAAGAGCAGCTTCGTAAGGAATCTGTGGTTGAAGAAGGCACGCTTAAAGATATGAAAGATGAAATTGAAAATGAATTGCGTGATGTGTACAACAACATGAGCGAACATGAGACAACCACACCTGATGTTCAGGACCGCCCAAGCGGGGTTGAACGCACTCTGGATGAAATTGAAACGGCTGTTGATATTGATCGCCTCCGCTCATTAAACGAAGGAATGCTTAAGCGTCCGGAAGGTTTCAATGGATTTAAGAAGCTGGAAAAAATTCTTCAGCGCCGCAGTAAAATGCTTGAAGATGGTCAAAAAGTTGACTGGGCCACCGCAGAAGCACTTGCTTTCGCATCCATACTGGAAGAAGGACAACCGATCCGTATTACGGGTCAGGATACAGAGCGGGGAACTTTTGCTCACCGCCACATGGTCCTCCATGATGTAGAGACAGGAGAAACCTATTGTCCGCTTCACGGCTTGGAGCAGGCAAATGCATCGTTTGATATTCATAACAGCCCGCTTTCAGAAGCCGGTGTGCTTGGTTTTGAATACGGCTATAGTGTCCAGGCTCCAGAAACTTTAGTCCTGTGGGAAGCTCAGTTCGGGGATTTCGCTAACGCGGGACAGGTTATTTTCGACCAGTTTGTTGCGGCAGGCCGGGCTAAATGGGGAGAAAAATCCAATATGGTATTCCTCCTTCCTCATGGATATGAAGGACAAGGACCGGAACACTCCAGTGCCCGACTCGAACGCTTCCTGCAGTTGGCTGCAGAGAACAACTGGACGGTAGGCAACGTGACCTCTTCTGCTCAATATTTTCATTTATTGAGACGACAAGCTGCGATCAGCAATGAAGAAGAAGCACGGCCGCTGGTTTTAATGACACCAAAAAGTCTCCTTCGTAATCAGAGAGTGGCGGTGGAAGGAAGCTCCTTCAGTGAAGGTAAATTCCAGCCGATCATGAGACAGCCTGGTTTGACTAAGGAAGATGATAAAGCGAGAGAAAAAGTGAAAACCTTGCTTCTTGGAAGCGGGAAAATTATGGTGGATATGGAAGATACGGTAGAAAAAGCAGAAGATCATTCGTTTGAAACGATCGATGCTGTCCGTATTGAACAAATCTATCCATTCCCAAGACAAAGGTTAAAAGAAATCCTTGAAACGTATCCGAATTTAGAGGAGCTCGTTTGGATTCAGGAAGAACCTCAAAACATGGGAAGCTGGTACTTTGTAGAAGGAATCCTGCACAAACTGCTTACAGGCAGTCAAATTCACCGCTATGTAGGAAGACCGCATCGTGCGTCTCCTTCCGTGGGTGAACCAAACATTCATAAAACCGAGCAAAACCGTATAATCCACGAAGCGCTACAGATGTCTAAAGGAGGAAAATCAAATGAAGGAAATTAAGGTTCCTGAATTAGCCGAATCCATTACAGAAGGTACGATTGCCGAATGGCTGGTCCAAAAAGGAGATCAGGTTGAGAAAGGCGATCCTATTCTTGAACTCGAGACAGATAAAGTAAACGTTGAAGTAAACGCTGATGCAAGCGGTGTTATTTCGGAACTTCTAAAAGAAGCTGGAGATGACGTAGAAGTAGGAGACGTTATCGCTAAAGTTGATGAAAACGGAGAAGCCGGAGGCAGCTCGGAAGAGGAATCTTCCAATGAAGAAGAACAGAAAGAATCTTCTGAGGAGAACAAGCAAGCCGAGGAAGATAAAGAGCAACAACAGGAAACAGAGGATTCCAAACAAAAAGAAGAATCTAAATCCGATCAGGATCAAGGTTCAAATGGTGACAACAAAAAAGAAGTTATTGCTACTCCAGCGGCTCGTAAACGAGCGCGTGAGCTTGGAATCAACCTGAGTGAGATTTCTGCAAGAGATCCACTTGGCCGCATCCGTCCTGAAGATGTAGAAGAAGCAGCTCAAGGCGGAGGCAAGAAGGAACAGAAACAGGAACCTAAGCAGGAAGAGAAAAAAGAAGCTCCTAAAAAAGAGAAAAAATCAGAACAGAATAGTGAAAAGACAGAGTTTGAAAAGCCGGTGGAACGAGTTAAAATGTCCCGCCGCCGTCAAACAATTGCGAAGCGTCTCGTAGAGGTACAACAAACTTCCGCGATGCTTACCACTTTCAATGAAGTTGATATGACGAATGTGATGAACCTTAGAAGCCAGCGCAAAGAATCCTTCTTGAAGAAACACGATATTAAACTAGGATTCATGTCTTTCTTTACGAAAGCTGTGGTAGGTGCATTGAAAGAGTTCCCTCTAATCAATGCGGAAATCCAGGGCAATGAAATTGTTATGAAGAAATTCTATGATATTGGTATGGCCGTATCTACGGAAGAAGGTCTCGTTGTTCCAGTTGTCCGCGATGCGGATCGTCTGGATTTCGCAGGAATTGAAAAAGGAATTGCTGATGTGGCAACGAAAGCACGCAATAAGGAACTTCAGTTGGAAGATCTGCAGGGTGGTTCCTTTACGATTACAAATGGCGGTATTTTCGGCTCCATGCTTTCCACGCCGATCCTGAATTCTCCGCAAGTCGGTATCCTGGGTCTGCACAATATTGAAAAGCGTCCGAAGGTTATGCCGGATGATACCATTCAAGCTCGCCCTATGATGTATATTGCTCTTTCATACGATCACCGGATCGTTGACGGAAAAGAAGCTGTACAGTTCCTGAAGAGAATTAAAGAAATGATTGAAGATCCTTATGATTTATTACTAGAAGGATAAACTGATCACCCGCTGGGAATAATTCCTGGCGGGTTTTTTTGTGACAAAGTGAAACATTTACGTTAGGATAAACGTATGTTGACGTATTAATTAATAAAAAGGGTTGAAACTATGGCCATTATAATAGAATTATTTGACGGCTCATTCGATTTACTGTTCTTGTCTTTATATATCACATTGCTGGCCGGAATAGCTTTTGAATCTATGTGGACTCATATGGTTTCAGGAAGTTCTTTATGGCTGCAATCGCGTCACGTTTTCCTGCAGAAGGATACAAAAGCATTCTCGCTACAAGAAACATCTGTTTCAATCACTCATGGATTGATTCATTGGATACAACGGACAGTAGCCAGAAAAGATGACGATGGAGACGATGATCACCACCTCTTTGTTCGTGCTTGAAGAAACGAATAAAGAGGAGGACTAATATTGAAAAAATGGATAAGTTTATTCTTGATCAGCACAATTTCACTAACGGGATGTGCACCGAAAGAAAGCGGGGGAGGGTTCTTCAGCCAATACTTTGTTGAGCCCTTCACTGAGGCGATTACCTTCATTGCAGAGTTATTTGGAGAAAATTATGGCATAGCGATTATTTTTATTACCCTCGCGCTTAGAGTGGTTATTATGCCGTTCATGTTAAAAACGTTTAAAAATAGTCAGGACATGCGTGGGAAAATGGATGCGGTGAAACCTGAGCTGAATGATCTTCAAAGCCGGTTAAAGCAGGCATCCAGCCAGGAGGATAAGAAAAAGATTCAGAGCGAAATGATGGAATTGTACCGGACCAATCAAATTAATCCGCTAAACATGGGATGTCTGCCGATCGTCTTACAGATTCCGATCTTTGCTGGAATCTATTATGCGATTCGAAGCTCGGAAGAAATCGCAACCCATTCTTTCTTATGGTTTGATTTGGGGCAGACAGATCTAACCATGGCTGTTATTGCAGGTGTACTTTATTTCATCCAATATAGAGTGTCTCTTATTGGAATGCCGGAAGAACAACGAAAGCAGATGAAGTGGATGGGTCTGTTATCTCCCGTCATGATTCTGTTTATCTCCATTTCCTCGCCTTCAGCTCTGCCTCTCTATTGGGCAGCAGGAGGAGCTTTTCTTGTGATTCAAACACTGATTTCCAAAAAACTTTATACAACCTGAGGGTGACAAAGAAAGTTCTGTACAGTTTCTGTGCAGGGCTTTTTTTCTTGCAGATTACTCTAAAACCAGGCTGAATTATCAAAAAATTCACACATATTTTATTATGTTTCATCCATTTACGTGGACCTGCATACGATAGAGTAATACTCGGTTAGGAGGGAGAAAAACATGGATGAAGAGAAGAGTTTCGTAATCGCCGAAGACGACTGGTCCCTCCATCGGAAAGGCTACGACGATCAGAGGCGACATCAGGAAAAAGTTAAGGACGCGATGAATAAACAATTGCCAGATTTGATTACCGAAGAAAATATTGTAATGTCGAATGGAAGACGTGTCGTCAAGATACCAATACGTTCGCTTGATGAATATAAAATTCGTTACAATCATGAGAAGAACAAGCATGCAGGACAAGGCGATGGGGATAGCGAAATCGGTGATGTGGTAGCTCAGGCCCCGCAATCCAAAGGAAAGCCTGGTCAAGGAGAAGGTGCCGGGGATCAAGCCGGCGAAGATTTCTATGAAGCTGAAATTTCACTGGCAGAGCTCGAGGAGGCATTTTTTAAAGAGCTGACGCTGCCGAACCTGGATGAAAAAGAAAAGGATAACATTATTCAAACAGATATTGAATTTAGTGATATTCGTAAAACAGGTTTAACAGGTAATATTGATAAGAAAAGAACGATGCTTGAAGCCTATAAGCGGAACGCTCTTGGAGGGGAAGCTTCGTTTAACCCCATCTTTCCGGAAGATATACGCTATAAAACCTGGAATGATAAGACGAAACCTGAATCAAAAGCTGTTGTTATTGCGATGATGGATACAAGTGGTTCCATGGGGCAGTGGGAAAAGTACATGGCCAGAAGCTTCTTTTTCTGGATGAACCGTTTCTTAAGCAAAAATTATGAGACGGTGGATGTAGAATTTGTAGCTCATCATACGCAGGCAAAAGTGGTTAGTGAAGAAGATTTCTTTTCTAAAGGGGAAAGCGGAGGAACAATTTGTTCGTCAGCCTACCGGAAAGCGCTGGAGTTAATTGAAACTAAGTACTCACCGGATCGTTATAATATCTATCCGTTCCACTTTTCAGATGGGGATAATTTAACGTCTGATAACAAGCGTTGTTTAGCTTTAATTGAAGAGCTTCTTGAGGTTTCTCAGATGTTCGGATATGGTGAAGTCAACCAGTATAATCGGTCATCTAGTTTGATGCAGGCTTACAAAGCGATTGATCACCCTAAATTCCGTTATTACATTTTGAGAAGAAAAGCAGATGTATTTCATGCGATGAAACAATTTTTTAGCGAAGTCAGTCCAGAAGAAGTCGTGAATTAAAAGAAGAGTCAGGTAAAGGCTAATCCTTACCTGGCTCTTTTGATTGTGCCTCATAACTAATATTGATTGTACTAGGGGTAGAGGCATAGTAGAATTACTTTTATATATAGGTTGACCTGCACTAATAACTGAACAGCTTCTTCTGTCATACAAGAAGCCGACACATGAACACACCCCACTGTGTTAAACATGGTCATCTAACATAAGAGGCTTATTACGCTAAAGGGCCGGATATTTGAAAACTCAGTTTCGAGATATTGTGTGGAGAAAGGGGCTCCAGGGAACGACTCGCTTTCCGCGGGCATGCGTTGAGTCTCCTCAGGCTGGCGCCTTCCGGGGCCTCACCTGTCATGTTCAACCCGCAGGAGTCTTCGCCGTTCCTTCCGCCCCTTTGCGATCATGGAGAGCTCGAAATTCTGAATAAACACCTTCAAATGAACAAGGATAATCTATAATCTACCCTGAGTTTTAGTGTTTGTTTACGTGTAGAAACACCCTGTTATAGAAGCATTTGAGGCAGATGCAGTTTGGCTCCTGCTCCTATAGCAGGGTCCGTTCACTAGATATCGTTGGGGCGGCGAAGGAAAGCGAGTTGTTTTCCGTAGCCGCCCTCATCCTTTTTCGGCAAGGGACCCGAGTTATCTCGAAACTGAGTCTTCAACAAACGGGAGCTATTCTGAAATTATGAACAAGTAAATAGAGCAGGGGTTTGTGGGCTGCTGATAATAGTTTGATGTGTGCACGTGAGAGGAGTGGATAGGATGGATGAGAACCACGATGAATGGCAGCAAGAAGAGAAAAGAATAGAGAATATTAAGCAGATTTTATCAGAGAAAAAGAATGAATTAATGGAAAATAACAAAGAATTGATGGGAGACATACTGGAACTGCGCCAAGGGTTTTGGGATGATGTTACCGTTAATATGGATGAACCCGACGAAGCGATTGAAACATACGCAAGTATTAAACAACAAGCTGAACTATTGTCAGAGAGGGAGAGAAGCTACGGACAGTTTCATAAACTGGTGAAGCTTTACGCGCGACAGGAGGATTCTCCCTATTTCGGAAGAATTGATTTCCAGGAAGAAGACGGAGAGCTAGAATCTATATATATAGGCATTGGTTCATTGATGGATAAGAACAAAGAAGACTTCCTGATTTATGATTGGCGCGCACCTGTATCGAGTATGTATTACGATTATGCCCCGGGCCCTGTTCAATATGAAACCCCTGTGGGAGAAGTGACAGGGGAGATGAAGCTGAAGAGACAATTCATTATCCGGCAGGGATCTCTTCAAGGAATGTTCGATACAGGACTCACGATTGGAGACGAACTGCTCCAGCACGTACTTGGCGGAAATGCCACCTCCCATATGAAAAGTATAGTCGCTACGATTCAAAAAGAACAAAATCAAATTATACGATATGATAAGAATAAAATGCTGATTGTTCAGGGAGCAGCAGGAAGCGGAAAGACCTCAGCGGCTATGCAGCGCATTGCTTATCTGCTCTATCGATATCGGACATCTATAAGTGCAGATCAAATTTTATTATTTTCACCCAACCACATGTTTATTAGTTATGTGGCTTCAGTTCTTCCTGAGCTTGGGGAGGATAACATGCGGCAAGTCACATTCCAGGAGTATGCAGCTGGACGTCTGGATCGAGATTTTGAGCTGGAAAGTCCATTTGAGCAGCTGGAATACTTGTTGTCTGATCGAGACAGCCAGAGGCTTGAGAGAAGAGTGGCAGCGATTCGTTTCAAATCAGCATTGGATTATAAGAATCTGCTGGATGATTACGTAAAAGGATTAACTGAGAAAGGGATGAAGTTTAGGAACATCACCTTTCGAGGACAAACAATCGTAAGGGCTGATGAGATTCACCGTTACTTTTATAAACTGACAGGCCGTATTCCAAACCGGATAGAAAGCGTCAAAGGGTGGCTGCTTGATCAATTGGATGCTTTCCAATTAAAAGAACAGGATAAAGATTGGCCGGTTGAAGAAGCTGCTTTTCTAGCCAAGCATGAG